>CBIHQL010000049.1:0-13722 GCA_966211855.1 uncultured bacterium | reverse complement strand
AGAACCGCAGGAACTTTATAACGAAAGTACGCTGACTTGGCACTGGCAGGAGTTAGCCAAGGTTAGCCCTGGCTTGGCTCAGATTTTGAACCGGATGCTGAGTTATAAACCGGGCGATCGCTATCAATCGGTGGCAGAGGTTGTCCAAGCACTGCAAGCCTTGAGCGAGCCCACTGTCGTGCCACCCACCCAAGTCCAAGCCCCGCCGCCTCCTGCACCAAATCCTGGGCCAACTCCTACAGTAGCTCCACCTACCCCAACACCTACGCCACCCCCATCGCCACCCACTGCACCCACTCCCACACCAACTCCAGATCCGAATGCATCTCAGATGGCAACGATGGCTGTGGGCCGCCGTTCTGACCCTGGGAACCCAAATCCTTATAATTCCAACGTTCCTGATCCGGTGATCCCGCCACCGACAACTGGCTCAGTGTGGGAAAACCCTTGGGCTGTCATTGCATTGGGAGCTGGTCTCGCGATCGTTGCGGGGATTGGTTCTTGGGCATTAGTCAGTTCTCTATTGCCAATCGCTGAGCAGACCGTTGCGCCCACCATCACTCCCACTTTTAGCCCGACACCAACGGCCACACCAACCCCCAGCCCCACTCCTAGCCCCAGTCCAACTCCCTCAGCTAGCCCTACCCCTATCGAGTACAGCCAGCGCTTAGAGTTGAGAGCCGGAGGACAAAGCTTAGTTGAAGGTAGCGTCAAAGCCAACCAAATCATCACTTACATCATTTCTGGTGAGCAGGGTCAAGAGTTGAGCGCTTACCTCAACAGTGAAGGCGGGTTGATGACTCTACTCGGCCCCAATCAAGAACCGATCAATAATCGAGCGAGACGAGCTTCGGCTTGGGATGGCACTTTACCCTTTAACGGCGATTACGCAATTCAAATTAGCCCTGTTCGAGGGATTGCTCAGGCTGATTACAAACTGGAGTTAAACCTGTTCAATCCGGTAGAACCTAGCCCATCACCAAGCCCTAGCCCCAGCCCATCACCCACTCCGGCTCCCGTGGAATATGACATTGAGCAAACAAATATTCCGCTTAATGCTGAACAGCCTTCTACATTTGAATCTTCGACTAGCCCGCAGCGGATCAAGCGTTATGTGGTCAATTTGGAAGCTGGACAACAGTTAAGAGCGCAAGTGCTAGAAGGGCCAGTAACTCTGCAAATTCGCGATCCCAACGAACAGGAAGTAGCTCAAACGGTTGGCCCTGGTGAAATCACTGCCACCCAAACCGGTAACTATTTCATTGATGTTCTGGCTGGGCAAGCAACTCCTTTTAGAATTGCGCTGACGGCTACCGCTCCAGAATAAGCTGGTGAAAGAAATCCCTCGCGTTGTGATCATTTGACGGAAAGTTAACAACCTTGAACGCACTACTCATAGCTGGAACCGATACAGACGCAGGTAAAACAGTTTTAACCACCGCTCTGACTGCTTATTGGCAAGCTTACTGTCTGCCCCGCCGATTGGGGGTGATGAAGCCGCTCCAGTCTGGGGTAGGCGATCGCGAACTTTACACTCGCTTGTTTGATCTGGGCCAATCACCCGAAGAAATCACACCGCTCTACTTTCAAGCACCTCTGGCTCCTCCACTTGCTGCCGATCGCGAAGGGCGCAAGATTGAGCTAGAAATCGCCTGGAAAGCTTTTGAAAACTTGCAGCAGCAACGAGATTGGGTTTTGGTCGAATCTCTGGGGGGACTGGGATCGCCCGTCACTCACCAAACTACCGTGGCTGACCTCGCTTGGGATTGGCGTTTACCCGTGGTTTTGGTTGTGCCTGTGAGATTAGGAGCCATCTCTCAAGCGGTTGCCAATGTTGCCTTAGCTCGTCAATCTCGCATTCATCTTAAAGGCATTGTCCTCAACTGTACTCAACCTCGCACCGAGCAAGAGATTGCCGACTGGGCACCCACTGATATGATTCAATCACTCACCAATATTCCGGTTTTGGGTATCATGCCCCACCTTGCCGACCCAACGGATTGTGACAAGCTCGCGCAAGTGGCCTCAAATTTAGACTTGGAATATCTATTACCCTTAGCGATTGGAGTTTGATCCCGATTTGGAGCGATCGCGAGCTTCGTAAATTTCACCTTTACTATATAAAGAGTGAGCATCCAGTTCTTAATGCCTTGCGATCGCTTCCGTAGTTCAGCCGAGAGTCTACTGCACGATGGTTTCTACGTCCTTACGCCCCCTGCCTGTTAATCAATCTCACATTCGCCCTGCCATTCAAGCACTGCAACCTCAACTGGTCGAGTGGCGGCGACAATTGCACCAAAAGCCAGAATTAGGGTTTCGGGAAACGTTAACGGCAGAATTTATCGCGCGGAAACTGACCGATTGGGGGATTGAGCATCAAATAGAGATTGCCAAGACAGGGATTGTGGCAACGATCGCCTCTGAGAAACCTGGCCCAGTGCTCGCTATTCGAGCCGATATGGATGCGCTACCGATTCAAGAAGAAAATGAAGTCTCTTACCGATCGCAACATGATGGAGTGATGCACGCTTGCGGTCATGATGGGCACACGGCGATCGCCCTAGGTACGGCCTACTATCTCTCTCAATACCGCGATACCTTCGCAGGTACGGTAAAGCTGATCTTCCAACCTGCCGAAGAAGGGCCGGGGGGAGCCAAGCCAATGATTGAGGCCGGAGTACTACAAAACCCTGCTGTCGATGCCATCATTGGGCTGCACCTGTGGAATAACTTACCCTTGGGAACAGTTGGCGTCAGAACCGGGGCACTGATGGCAGCCGTCGAACTGTTCCGTTGCACCATCCAAGGCAAAGGCGGACATGGCGCGATCCCTCACCAAACCGTCGATTCAATTGTGGTCGGCGCTCAGGTTGTGAACGCTCTACAAACCATCGTGGCGCGAAATGTTGACCCGATCGATTCGGCAGTGGTAACAGTTGGCAAGTTTCACGCTGGCAACGCTCACAATATCATTGCGGATACGGCTCATCTGAGCGGCACGGTGCGTTACTTCAATCCTGCATTAGAAGGCTTTTTTCACAAACGAGTTGAGCAAATTATTGCCGGGATTTGTCAAAGCCACGGTGCAACTTACGAACTCGAATACTACTCGCTGTATCCACCCGTGATTAACGATGGGGCGATCGCTGATCTTGTCCGTTCTGTAGCCGAGAATGTCGTGGAACCTGCTGCTGGTATCGTCCCTGAATGTCAAACGATGGGCGGCGAAGATATGTCATTCTTCTTGCAGCAAGTTCCGGGTTGTTACTTTTTCTTAGGTTCTGCCAATGTTGACAAGGGCTTAGCCTACCCCCACCACCACCCTCGCTTCGACTTCGATGAGACTGCCTTGGGAATGGGAGTAGAAATCTTTGCCCGTTGCGTTGAAAAGTTCTGTAGTTAACCTAGCGCTGATAATCGAGAGGATCGACTGCCAGCAGTAACGCTTCTTTGGTTTTGGGAATTAGCAGGTAGACTCGGCGATCGCCCACGACGATATCTGCAGTACCAAACTCAGTCGCATCCGCAACACCTTGAGCCAACCAATCGTTTGCCTGCTCCCAATTAGGCAACATCACGTGCAAAAACTTCTCCATGTAGCTCAGGCTTTCGGGCTTGATCTGCTTCTTAAACGGCTTATGCACAACTAAAACCGCATTTCTCACCAACTCTTTAGGGGTGATGTTCAG
Source organism: uncultured bacterium (assembly GCA_966211855.1). Classification (GTDB taxonomy): domain Bacteria; phylum Cyanobacteriota; class Cyanobacteriia; order FACHB-46; family FACHB-46; genus CBIHQL01. The sequence goes on along the minus strand of CBIHQL010000049.1, from coordinate 10,033 downwards.
CCGCACCGTCGCCATCTTATCTTTAGACTTACCCAGAAATGCATCTTCTGTTTTGGGTTCTAGGCGAAACCCCAGTTGCTCAAAGTTGGTTTGCAGCGACATTAAAGAGACACCCAAGTTGGAGCTTGCCGCCCAAGCCGCACTAGGCATCCACAGGAAAATCGCAACTAATACGGAAAGTCCAAGGGCGATCGCTTTTCGGTTCAATTGGGCGATCGCCTGACTAAAACAATTTGCTAAGCGTGAATTGAAACTCTTGAGCATGACCAACAAAATCTAGTGAGAGCATATTCATTCTCTCACTGTTACATAAATCCACAAAAAGATCACACCTGCCTCAGCCACGGACGCTGATTTTTTAAAGACTCCTAGTATGGATTCTGTCCGCTCACTTTACCTAATTCTCAAGCTATAAGTATTTGCTTTGAAGTGGTTAGACTGACCAAAGTTTATTAAAATCTAAAGACTCAGCCTTTGACCTCATTTAAACATTTTATATACTACATACAATATCGCTATAGAAGCTGCTACGACTGGAATCAGGAGGAACGCCAGTCCTAATTCAATAAAGTTTCCGAACACACCAACAATCTGACTGCGTGATGACACTTCTTTTATGGAACCATAGTCAACATCAGGAAGTTTAGTGGTATATACACTTAAAAAAACAAAGTTTTTTTGTTGAGTATGGCTATCGACAAAGTCTTTTGCATAACTACGCTGGGAAGCCACTACAGATTTACAAGAGTCCCCTGAAACACCGACAAGAGAATTGTCGTGGCAAATTCTTTCTTTAATACTTGAGTCAAATTTCCAAGATGCCCACTCCACATAAGCGGTCTTGCCAGGATTTGAAACAATCATAATTACTATTATTGGAAGTGAGACGAGTAGTAATTCACGCAAGTTAGGTTTAGGGATTGGCCTGCGTAATTTATTCATCTCTTCGTTTTTATTCATAAAGTTAAGCCTATCTAGTTTTGAACAATACGTTAATTGACTTACCCATCTACTCGATAAATATCGACGAATGATAATTCTTTATACCCAAAAACTGGCATTGATATTAATTTCTATCTGTAAACTTTAATTGCGAATTCAACAGTAAAACTTTTGATATTAGAAGTTGATCTCCTAAGCTTCGTGGAATTCAACTTAATATTTTATTCTGCATCTAATGAGTCTATATGTCTTAAATCTAAGCAGTTATACATAATATCCGTCTCTAGAGGGAAGCTCAGCCTGCGTTACAATTATGGATTAACTCCTTAGAGTACTAAATATTGAACGTCAGCATGAGCAAAGGTACCCTCTTCGATAAAGTCTGGGATTTACATACCGTCGGAATCCTTCCATCAGGGCAAACGCAACTGTTTATTGGCCTGCACCTGATTCACGAAGTCACCAGCCCCCAAGCCTTTGCCATGCTGCGCGATCGCGGCCTAAAGGTGATGTTCCCTGAGCGCACCGTGGCGACCGTAGACCACATCGTGCCCACCGATAACCAAGCTCGTCCCTTTGCCGACAGCTTAGCCGAAGAAATGATGCAGGCTCTAGAGCAAAACTGCGCCGAGCATGGGATTCGCTTCTATAACATCGGCTCCGGCAGTCAAGGGATTGTCCATATCATCGCGCCCGAACAAGGTTTGACCCAACCCGGCATGACGATCGCTTGTGGAGATAGCCATACCTCGACCCACGGCGCATTTGGGGCGATCGCCTTTGGAATTGGCACCAGTCAAGTTCGTGATGTCTTGGCTTCCCAAACCTTGGCCCTGGCGAAACTCAAGGTTCGCAAAATTGAAGTGAACGGCACGCTCAAACCGGGAGTTTACGCCAAAGACGTGATTCTGCACATCATTCGCACTCTGGGCGTTAAAGGCGGCGTGGGCTATGCTTACGAGTTTGCAGGCACAACCTTCGAGCAAATGAGCATGGAAGAACGCATGACCGTCTGCAACATGGCGATTGAAGGGGGTGCTCGCTGCGGCTACGTCAACCCCGACCAAGTGACATTTGACTATCTCCAAGGCCGAGATTTTGCCCCCAAAGGCGAAGCGTGGGACAAAGCTGTCGCTTGGTGGCAGAGCCTCCGGAGTGATGCTGATGCTGAGTATGACGATGTCGTGGTGTTTGATGCCGCTGACATTGCACCCACGATTACTTGGGGGATTACTCCAGGTCAAGGGATTGCCATTAACGAACTGATTCCCACACCCGACACACTGCCCGCTGACGAAGAAGCGATCGCCCAAGAAGCTTACCGCTACATGGACTTGCAGCCGGGGCAACCCATCCAAGGCACAAAAGTGGATGTCTGTTTTGTCGGTAGCTGCACCAACGGTCGGATCAGCGATCTGCGAGAAGCTGCTAAATTTGCCCAAGGTCGCCGCGTGGCTGAGGGGGTCAAAGCCTTTGTCGTTCCCGGTTCTGAGCGGGTGAAACAACAAGCCGAAGCGGAGGGACTAGACAAGATCTTTGTTGAAGCTGGTTTTGAGTGGCGCGAACCGGGTTGCTCAATGTGTTTGGCGATGAACCCCGACAAACTAGAAGGCCGTCAACTCAGCGCTTCTTCTTCTAACCGCAACTTTAAGGGTCGCCAAGGCTCAGCTTCCGGTCGCACGTTGCTGATGAGTCCAGCCATGGTGGTTGCAGCCGCAGTCACAGGCAAAGTAGCCGATGTGCGAGAACTTCTCTAAATAAAGCGATCGCACATCATTTTGAGAAGCGGAGAGCTTGATCAGTGCTTCGCTTCTTTTTGTTTTGGCCCAACCTTCCCTAGCGACACCTGTAACAATAGAAGCAATACTCGTGTAGCTTGAGTAGCGTATGAGTTCTATCACTCAGATCAAATCTGACACTTGGATCGCTGCAACCTGGGATGACTATTTGCAAGCGATCGCCAACCCTGCCTACGAAGAAGCCAAGGGCTACTACTACAACGGTCAGATGAGGCTGGAAATGCTACCTGTCGGTTCCGATCACGCTGCGGATCATGCTGTGATTGCCTTTGCAATTAATTTGTTCAGCACACTGAAAGGAATTCCATTTACTTGCAGAGATAATTGCTCGTATCGCAGGGCAGGCATTCAAGAATGCCAACCAGATCTTTCCTACCACTTGGACGATAAGGCTCAAGCCATTCCTTATGGCACCTCCATTGTTAACCTCGATCGCTACCCCGTGCCCGACTTGGTGATTGAAGTTGCCGCTTCTTCGCTACTGGATGATCAAGGCGCGAAACGGTTGCTCTATGAAGATTTGGGTGTGTCTGAGTACTGGATTGTGGACGTGCAGAACACTCAGATTTTTGCTTTTGAAGTCGCCGATCGCGGCAGTCGGCGCATCATAGAATCACAAGTGTTACCCAATCTCAAAATTTCAGTTCTGGAAGACGCGCTCAAACTCAGCCGCCAAACTGATCAATCTCAAGTTGGCAATTGGCTCTTAAAACAGTTTCAGCAGTAAGAATATAATAGTGAGCTTGCAAGGTTTCCTAAATAATTCATGAGTAGCGAAGTTAAGGCAGTGGTAGGCCGGGGTGTGCCCCTGGTTGGTAATGATATTGATACCGATCGCATTATTCCAGCTCGGTTTTTGCGCTGTGTGACCTTTGATGGGTTAGGTGCCCAAGTATTTGCCGACGATCGCGCCCAAGCACCAGGTCAACATCCCTTTGATCAACCACAATATCAAGGCGCCAAAATCTTAGTCGTCAACGGCAACTTTGGCTGTGGGTCTTCTCGTGAGCACGCACCGCAAGCGATCGCTAAATGGGGGATTCAAGCGATCGTGGGTGAGAGCTTTGCTGAAATCTTCTTTGGCAATTGTGTGGCGCTAGGGGTTCCTTGTGTGACAGCCACTCCTGCGGATGCTAAGCGTTTACAAGAGGCGATCGCAGCGAATCCTCAAGCAGAAGTCAAAGTTGACCTAGAAGCCATGCAAGTACAATGCGGCGATCTCAGTATTCCTGTAACGATGGGGAATGGGCCTCGCCAAATGTTCACCAGCGGCACCTGGGATGCTTGCGGTCAACTAGTAGCCCAAGCGTCGCAAATTCAAGCAACCGCCGCCAAATTACCCTATGTGGGTTGGTCAAAAACCGCTTAAACACTAAAAAACCTCTCCCCGTCTACGGCACCCCTCTCCTCGAAGGAGAGGGGCTGGGGGTGAGGTCTAGGTTCAAGCGTGTTTAAGAAGTGTTGCTAAGTTTGTTGTTGGCAGAACGCTCAGATTAAAAAGCGTCTTGCAATTCGTAGAAGTCGGGTGAGACATAGTCTTTCCGAAGAGGCCAACCGACCCAATCTTCTGGCATCAACAAGCGCTTCAAGTTCGGATGGCCTTCATAGGTGATACCAAACATGTCGAACGATTCGCGTTCTTGCCAGTCAGCCGCCTTCCAAATCCAATAGACTGAGGGAACTTTGGGGTCTTCACGGGGCAAAAACACTTTGATCCGCACCTCTTCAGGGCGATCGCTGTGGTCGCTGACCTTGATCAGGTGATAAAAGCTCACCAGTTCTTGCCCAGGGCCAACATCATATGCACCCTGGCATTGCAGGCAGTTGAACCCGTAAGCATACAGTGCGGTTGCGATCGGAATTAAAAAATCGCGATCGACCTTGAGCATTTCTACACCAGAAGCGTCTGCACCCAGAGCTTCATGCTCAAAGCCATTCTCACTCAGCCACTTAGAAATTTTTCCAGCTTCAACAATCGGTGCTGGATTGGTTGGCGCTTCGTTTGCAGCCTCTGGCGATTTAGATTCTTCAGCCACGACGAATTTCCTCCTTCTCTGCTGCCTTGAGGGCGGGGGGTACTGGCATTCCCATCGCTTCTGTCAGCTCCTTAGGTGGCGCTTGACGAGTTGCAGATTGGAGATAGGTACCAGTAATCAGGTCTGGAACCTTCTTCATTTGATGGGAAACCGTATGATAGCGGTGCGTTTGAACCAATTTACCCCGCTCTTGGAACGAATCATTCGCAATTTTCTTTCTCAGCTTGATAATTGCATCAATGATTGCTTCGGGGCGAGGGGGGCATCCTGGTAGGTAAACATCGACTGGAATTAGCTTGTCAATGCCACGCACAGCGGTTGTAGAGTCCGCAGAAAACATGCCACCTGTAATCGTGCAAGCGCCCATGGCGATCACATATTTAGGTTCGGGCATTTGCTCGTACAAGCGCACCAACGCTGGAGCCATTTTCATGGTGATCGTGCCAGCGGTAATGATCAAATCGGCTTGCCGAGGGCTAGAACGGGGAATGAGGCCAAAGCGGTCGAAGTCAAATCGAGAGCCAATTAGAGCCGCAAATTCGATAAAGCAGCAAGCAGTTCCATAGAGCAAAGGCCACAAGCTAGAGAGGCGTGCCCAGTTGTAGAGGTCGTCAACGCTGGTGAGGATAACGTTTTCGGAGAGCCCTTGGGTAACTTGAGGCCGCTCAATCGGGTTGATAATTTGCTCATTCGGCTGCGCGATCGCAGACCCCTGAGCCGCAGGATTGGAATTCATGACCATTCCAAAGCTCCTTTACGCCAAGCGTAAACTAGACCAACAACAAGAATTGCAATAAAGACTAATGCCTCTACAAAAGCCAACAACCCCAATTGGTTGAATGCCACAGCCCAGGGATATAAAAAGACTGTCTCTACATCAAAGATGACAAAGACCAGCGCAAACATGTAGTAGCGAATGTTGAACTGAATCCAAGCGCCTCCGATGGGTTCCATCCCTGATTCATAAGTTGTCCGACGCTCTGGACTTGTAGCCTTGGGCCGCAGTAATTTAGAAGCGCCCAGCGCAAGGATAGGTACCAGGCTACAGATAATTAAGAAGCCTAAGAAGTACTCGTAACCGCTAAGGACAAACACTGTGAATAACTACCGCTTATGAAGGTTTTGTGTTGCTTTTCATTTACATTTTGACACGCTAATCGTAAAATCGCGCGTCCAAGAAGCTGGTGAGCTGTAACAGATAATCTTCAAGTTGAGATCACGGGTACAGGCTGGCTCCTACCTTATTGAGTATAAATTCCTGATGCACCCTCTTCGAGATCTTTACTTTGATAGGTGCTATAGACTAACACCCCAGTTAACTCGCTTAATCTCTCAAAAATGAGATTATGTTAAGAAAGATTGCGAGACAAATCCGTATAGAATAATCTTTGACAGATATTCTCAGAAACTAATCTTTACTCGGGTTGGACACCAACCTTATTCACCATTTTTTAGTCATGAGCACTCAAGCTGTTGATCCCCAATCTCTAGACCGCCATGAGTGTCAAGCGTGCGGCTACATCTATGAGCCCAGCAAGGGAGATAGTAAGCGTCAAGTTGTTTCGGGAACTCCTTTTGAAGAACTACCGCTCAACTGGCGTTGCCCCGTCTGTGGAGCTCGCACGGCACAATTTAAAAATATTGGCCCTGAAGGTGCCGCATCTGGGTTTCGCGAGAATCTTAACTACGGCCTTGGCGTTAACCGACTGACACCAGGGCAAAAAAATATTCTCATTTTTGGCAGCTTGATTCTTGGCTTTTTGCTGTTCATCAGCCTCTACGGTTTGCAGTAATTTGCGTGTAGCACTGCGAAGCCGCTCTGAATCATAGTTCTAGAGCGATCGCTGGCCCTGATTTTCACCTTTTAAGATAGTTCGGACGTAGGCTTGAGCGAGATGAACTCGATTGTGAGAACTCTGAAACGAATTGTAATGTTGTTGTCGGTGGCTCTACTGTGCGCCAGTTGCGCTAACAGTTTTTTGCCGCCTCTCAGCCACAACCCTTGGCAGCAAATCTCGTTGCCAACTGACTCCGCCTTGGCAGACATCAGCTTCACCAGCAACCCCAAGCATGGCTGGTTAGTGGGTAGCCGCTCCACCTTACTAGAAACCAATGATGGTGGCTCAACTTGGGAACTGCGGCAACTCGATTTAGGCGACCAAAAGTATAACTTTGACTCTGTCAGCTTTTTCGGTCAAGAAGGCTGGATTGCCGGACAACCTGGTATCTTGCTGCATACAACCGATGGTGGCAAGTCATGGGCTCGGATTCCCCTCAGCAGTAAGCTACCTGGCTCACCCAAAACCGTGTTGGCTTTAGCAGCTCACACCGCTCAAATGACAACAGACGTGGGTGCCATCTACCGCACCACCGACGACGGCAGAAACTGGAAAGCCGAAGTGCAAGAAGCGGTTGGGGTATTGCGGAACGTGACTCGCTCTCCCGAAGGAAAGTATGTTGCTGTCTCTGCAAAGGGCAACTTCTACTCCACCTGGGAACCTGGTCAAGAGGCTTGGGTACCTCACAATCGCAATAGCTCTCGTCGCGTCCAGAATATGGGTTTTACCCCCGATGGTCGCTTGTGGTTGTTGGCACGGGGTGGGCAAGTGCAGTTCACAAAGTCTGACGACCCAGAAGACTGGGATGCAATTACCAACCCCGAAGCTGCAACAAGCTGGGGCCTTCTAGATATGGCCTACCGCACCCCTGATGAAGTTTGGATTGGTGGCGGCAGTGGTAATCTGATGTGTAGCTTTGATGGTGGTAAAACTTGGCAGAAGGATCGCGAGGTTGAATCAATTCCTGCCAACTTCTATCGGGTTATCTTCTTAAATCCTGAGCAAGGATTTGTGATGGGGCAAGACGGAACTTTACTCAAGTATCAGCCTGCTGTCAAAGCGGCTTAAAAGAGGTAAAAACTTGACAGAAAAGCAGTCATGAGCAGTCAAATTTTTCTACTCCTTAAAGTTATGACTTGCTTGTGACTGTTTCTCTCGTTCCGTATGATAGATATTGAGCTTTTCGTTGTTGTTAGAGGAGAAGTCTGACCATGTCAGGTACCACTGGAGAGCGTCCATTTTCGGATATTATTACCAGCATTCGTTATTGGGTAATCCATAGCATCACGATTCCCGCACTGTTTATCGCAGGTTGGCTCTTTGTGAGCACCGGCCTCGCTTATGATGTGTTTGGTACTCCTAGACCCAACGAGTATTTCACTCAACAGCGTCAAGAACTGCCAATCGTCCTGGATCGCACTCAGGCAAAGCAGGAAATTGAGCAATTCATCAAGTAAGTATTTTCAATTCTTGGTTCTAGATCATGACTACCAATAACCCCAATCAACCCGTTTCTTATCCTATTTTTACTGTGAGATGGCTGGCTGTGCATACGCTAGCTGTTCCCACAATTTTCTTCTTGGGCGCGATCGCGTCCATGCAATTTATTCAGCGGTAGGAAGAACAATGGTAAATCGGTCTCCTAATCCTAACAAGCAACCTGTTGAGTTGAACCGGACTTCACTCTATTTAGGTCTGCTCTTGGTATTTGTACTTGGTCTACTCTTCTCCAGTTACTTCTTTAACTAACGGAGTGACGAATTAGTTCGCTTGGTGTCAGCTGTTAGTTTCATTAATGTGTTATAGGAGGAAAAAGCTGTGTCTGGAACTGGAAGAATTCCTTTGTGGGTAGTGGCAACCGTTGCTGGTATGGGTGTCATTGGTATTGTAGGCTTGTTTTTCTATGGAGCCTATGCAGGTCTGGGTTCTTCAATGTAACTCCTGCCGACGCTGGTTTTAAATTGGATGTTTGCTGCTATAGACTCCAGCTTTTGACATTAAAAGATCTAAAACTCAGCATCAAAAAACCGCCTAAAAAACAGGCGGTTTTTGGTTTTTATGGGTGGCTTTTTTAAAGCTTGGCGATCACAATTAAATAACCGCCAAATTAGATTCCAGTTGCGTCTTCACGCTCAATGTAGATAAATAAGAAAGCGAAGGCAACTGCTGGGAAGAGCAGACCAACCGCAGGAACGAGAATAGAGGGCAAAAATGAAGCTGCCATAGCAAAGTTTCCTATCTAAAATTCACGATTCCAAGACCGAATTTACTGCGAATTTAAGAACAAATTCCTATCTGCTAAAGATTTTTAACAAAAGTGTCGATTCTTCTCGCATTTGCCACATCTCAATCCCACTCTTGAATCGGCAGAGTCGGGGCATCAGGGGGCACCACCATTCGCTCTGCTGTGATTTTATGGCTTTCGCGCTGAGTTGCCATCTCAACTGCGATCGCCTCAAACTGAATTTCTAGACTGCCGAAGGGCACGGTTAACTGAGTTGTTGCTTCCATGTCACCCAGACCCGTGGGCGTGAAATCTACCAGCCAGCGGGGGCCATCCAGGAGCGATCGCGTTTGGCGGTCAGTAATCCAAAACTTGACATAGATGCGCGTAGACAAGTTGGGGATTCTCACCCGCACAGTTATTGGCTTACCCGAAACCAGTTCACCAGCAGGTACCTCTAGTTTTGGTGTTGGCACTGGTTCATCTTCAGCAAGCAAGGCCGAAGATTGCGTCTCGGTAGGAGTTGCTGGGGTCTGAGTTGCTATATCTGGCTCATCATCCACGACAATTTCTTGAGCAATCCACTCATCTTCAGGCCGTCGGACTTTTGGGTGGATGACTAGCGCAGAAGTTGTTGGTTCAGGAAGTTCCGGTTCTGAGGGCGCAAGGTCTGGCGCGATCGCTGCCTCACTCGGTTCAGGTTGCGTCTCTTCCGGTTCATCTTCTTGCAGCCAACTTGACAGTTCAGCATCAGTTGCCAAGGCATTCAAACGTGACCAGAAGCGATCCTGTAACTTCAATGACTGAAACGCCGGATCTGTAGCGGCAGCCTCATTTTCGTCTGCGATCGCATTCTCAGAATCGGCATCCATCTCAATTCCTAGATCCAGCTCAGAGTCAGGATCTATTTCGATTGCCGCTACAGCCGTGGCATCTCCTAGCTCCAAGAACTCATCGTGCTCCAACTCCAAGTCGGTGGTTAGCTCATCGAAGTCAGAGGTCTCAGCCGGATCAACTGCTAAGGCAGGCTCTTCTACGACAGAGGGCGTAGTGGGCACTTGGGGCTGCGGTTTCTGAACGATTGGCAAATCTAGCGACTTGGGAACTTCGGAAGGGGCAGGCTTATAAATCTGGGGTGGCAGTGGGTCACCCGCAGAAGATTGGAAGTGGAACGATCGCCGTTGCGAAGCATCT
>CBIHQL010000048.1:0-13807 GCA_966211855.1 uncultured bacterium | reverse complement strand
TTACGCCCCTGGATGCGATCGCCCAGTGGATGAAGCAAGAGGTCTATCGAGAACTCAATCAACTGAAGCGCTCAATCCTGTTGTGGCTTGATCCCCTCGCTCCGATCTAACGCCAAAAAATACCAAACAGAGCAGTATAGTGGGTGGAGAGTCCCAAAAGTTGGGTTGGTCGTTCCATCAGATTTATTGCGTTTATGACCTCTGAAAAACAGGAATTAGAAGGAACTTCTGGCTGGTCGCGATTCTGGAAATCTCAGCGAGAGAACTTTCAGATTTTAGCGATCGCCTTAAGTTTGGCGTTATTGCTGCGAGCTTTTATCGCTGAGCCTCGCTTTATTCCTTCTGAATCTATGTTGCCGACATTGCAGTTGGGCGATCGCTTGATTGTCGAAAAGGTATCGTATCGCCTTCATGCCCCCAACACTGGAGATATTGTGGTGTTTGATCCGCCCATGCAACTGCAATTACAGGGTTATGCCAAAGATCAAGCCTTTATTAAGCGGGTGATCGGTCAACCGGGCCAAACAATCCGCATTCATAAAGGCCAAGTTTATGTTGATGATCAACCACTGACTGAACCTTACATTGCCGAACCACCCAACTATGAGTGGGGGCCTGCCACTGTGCCTGAAGACCACTTTTTTGTGATGGGAGACAATCGCAACAATAGCAACGACTCCCATATTTGGGGCTTTTTACCCAAGCAAAACATCATCGGTCATGCCTGCTGGCGTTTTTGGCCTGGAGAGCGGTTGGGACAAGTTTAGAATCGTAGATAGTGCATCAGCTCAGCCGTGAGCGAACCCGGTAGTGCAAGGCGGCGTTGTAAATCAGCTAGATTGCGATAAGCCCCAACTTGAGTGCGATTCTGCACGATCGCCCTGGCTAAAAAGCGATCGATGCCTGGAACCTTGATTAACACCTCAACAGAAGCAGTGTTGGGGTTGACTTGCTGCGTAACAGGCAAGGTTTCGGACGCATCGTAGTACCGAAAGCTTAAAACGGGTTCTAGGGGTTTGAGGCGTTGGGCAGGGATGCTGAGGGCGGCGGCAATATCTTCGAGGCAGTAGAATGAAACCCCTGCTTGCGAGAGTTCGACGAGCGATCGCGCCTGGTGAATCGATAAACCTGGCAGACGTAGCCAATCGTCAACCGTTGCTTGATTCACATCTATCTTGATCCCCAAGCTTGCTGCTAGTTGGACTTCTTCGAGGGATTGCAGGCGGTAATAGGGGTTGCTTAACAGGCGCGATCGCAAAGAACTTCCAGTAGTGGGTAATGGAGGTCGGGTGCTCGCGATCGAGGTGAGCCAATCTAAAAATGCCATCTCCAAACCTAAGTCATCGTATCTAACAGTTGTCTCCGCTTCTGTTCAAATTCGTATTCGGAGATTAAACCATCTTGACGCAATTGATCTAACTGTCGCACGGCTTCAGCGATCGCACTAATGTGACTGGGGTCAACTGCTGGGGTCACAGCCTTGGATGCCGCAGCGCTAGAGGCAATCTGAGTCGAACCGAGGTTGAAATTTTGCTCAAAATCGTCGCTGGCTTGCGTGAGATACCAAAATCCTTCAATCGCACTAGCAACGCGAGGAATCGGCGTAAATATCGATAATAATACGTAGATTACGCCCCAGGTTGGCTGATTCAAGTAAAACTTGTGTAGCCCTGAGATCGGCGCGACTACACTCGTAAATGCCAGAGCGATCGCAATTTGGCGGCTTTTGGGCTTAGTAAGCATAAGAAGCTAAAGATGATGTCAGCCGAACAGCAATCAATAATCGGTTTTGAGATAATTAAAGATGTAGTAACACTGTAATAGAACTCAAGACAATCTAACTTTCTACAAATAGGTAATTCTTGTACTGAGTCAAAAATAATCAACCCGTCGGCATCTGGTCTCTAGGAATGCTAAAGCTTGTGCTTTTGATGTGCTATATGTAACACCGCTGATCTAAAAAACTCTAGTAAATATCCTGTTATGCCACTGAAATCCGGAGTACATTGGTGTGAAGGGAGCAACTATCCTAGAGATCTTGAGCGCTTTACCTGCCTTGAGGTTACCGTAGCCAAAAGTGGTGAAATCGTATTTTAGACAAGAGTCAGAAAAACTAACGAAATAGGGTGATTTAGAAGATACCTGCCTCTCTGCTAATTTGCTCTTAAAACTTGCCGATAAATCTGTTTATATCCCATTGTTAAGGTCGTCGATCTATGCAGCAGCCCCGTTTCTCTTCCGATTGGTTGCAGAAGTTTTCCGATCCCTACGCTGTGTTGGGTGTTGCTGTTTCGGCTGACGATCGGCGGGTGCTGCAAGGGTATCGCAATATTGCCAAGATCTTGCACCCTGATCGCTATGCGGGGAAAGATACAGACCATAAAGAAGTCGCGACTCAAATTTTTGCCCGTTTGGTAAACCCGGCTTATCAAAAGTTAAAGCAAGACCGTGAGCGCACAGAGTCTCTAGCAGCTCTACGCTTTCAAGTCCGTCGGCTCAAGCGTGAGGGTGGGCTTAAGTTGCGAAGTGAGCAAGCTCAGCATTTAAGCCAACTGTCTCCCAAAGATGCCGAAGTGTTTTATGAGCAAGCGATCGTTCAGTTAGCCCAAGGCCAATATCAACCGCTGCATCAATTTGCCTCTACAACTCAGCAATTAACTGAGTTAAACCTGGCTTACTTGCAGTTGAAGATGGATGACTTGATGCTGCGCGAGAAGCGAACAGGATTAGTTGCCGGTACAACCGCAACGCCGATTGAGTTTACGCCAGTTACCGAAAAATCGGAAGCACCCACCGTTGACTACGCGCTACGACACTTTGAACGGGCGCAAAACTATCTGAAAAAAGATAATGTAGCGCTGGCGGTGCAAGAACTTCGGGATGCCATCAAGCTAGATGCAAATAAGAGTGAATATCACTCATTGTTGGGGCTGGCTTATTTCAAGCAAAACTTAGCAGGCATGGCAACAGTGCATTTTCGCCAAGCTCTAAAACTCAACCCCAAAGAGCCGTTGGCGTTGCACTATGCTGCCCAGCTCAAGATTCAAGTAGCTGTAGAAAACAAAGTTCAGCCAACAAAAAATCCTCGTGGTGGCTTATTTGGTCTATTCGGTGCTAAGCAGAAATGATATCAATGCTGCCATCAGGGGTGTAACCGAACCCCGCAGGTACGGATTTGCTGAACTATTCGCTAAGAGAGGGCTGCATTAAAATAATGGTAAGCAATTCTTCTTTAGATTCTGCTTCTCATTCAGCGGGAAAGTTAACCCAATAGATAGCAATGGGATTTTTTGATTCTGAAATTGTTCAGCAAGAAGCCAAGCAGTTGTTTGAGGACTATCAATCCTTAGTGCAACTGGGGAACAGCTACGGCAAGTTTGACCGTGAAGGTAAAAAGCTGTTCATTGAGCAGATGGAAGGTGTGATGGATCGCTATCGCATCTTTATGAAGCGCTTTGAATTGTCAGAAGATTTTATGGCGCAAATGACGGTGCAGCAGTTGCAGACCCAACTGAATCAATTTGGCATCACACCTCAACAAATGTTTGACCAAATGCACCTCACCCTAGAGCGGATGAAGTCAGAATTAGAAAAACAACCTTAGTCAAACTGGCAATCTTGAGGCGGCGATCGCTTTGCTGAGTAGCTAAATTGTGCGATCGCCCTCACTGTACAACTTGACGCATATAATCACCCCATAGCTCGGCGGCTTGAGCGCTGCTTCCGGCTGTGGGGTCGTTGTTATCGTTGCCCAACCACACGCTAGTCACCAGAGATTGACTAGGAACGTAGCCAATAAACCAGAGATCGACGTTATCGTTGGTAGTTCCCGTTTTCCCAGCTTCGCCCAACCCTAAAGCAGCGGCGCGTCCAGTGCCACTTTGAACCACCCCTTGGAGTAAGGTCGTCATTGTATCGGCGATTTCTGGTGCTAATACGGGCACATTGGCTTCAGAATCTTGCTCATTGGAATAAATCACCCGACAGGTTTGGGGGTTGGTCGGTACTTCACAATCACTGCTGTCGAGGATGCGACGGATGGCACGGGGCGGATGGCGAACGCCTCGATTGGCTAAGACGCTAAACGCTCCAGTCATTTCTAAGACAGTGGTTTCGCTTTGACCTAAAACTAAACCTGGAACTGGGTTGAGCGTGCTGGTGATGCCCATACGCTGAGCCATTTGCACAACTTTGTCAAGCCCGACATCTTGAGCCACCCGCAGCGCGATGACATTTTCTGATTGAGCTATGCCGCTATACATGTCTGCACTGCCTGCTCCAGAGCGGCATCCCTCAAAGTATTGACCGCCCCAATTAAGCGGAGCGCAAGAGTAAGGTTGTCCGGGTGAGATTCCCTGCTCTAAGGCGCTGGTGTAAGCAAAGATTTTGAAGGTAGATCCTGGTTGCCGCAGGGCTTGGGTGGCGCGGTTAAATTGGCTTTCTTGGTAGTCTACACCGCCGACCATCGCCAAGATTGAGCCATTACTGCTGTCGAGCGTGACGATCGCCCCTTGCGAAAAGTTGGCAGATGCCCCCGTATTGGCGACCGCATTGCGTAGTGCTGTTTCTGCCAAAGTCTGCATTTGCAGATCGAGACTGGTTTCGACGATGAAGTTGCCTTCTGCGGCTAGCTGTTTACCAAGCAGGGCTTCTAGCTCATCAAAGACATAGTTGTAGAAATAAGGAGCCCGAACACTTTGAAGAATTTCGCGAGCTTTAGGACTGACTTCAATGCGCGATCGCCGTGCCCGTTGCGCTTCCTCCTGGCTAATCATCCCCATTGCCGCCATGCGAGTAATGACGCGATCGCGATATTCAACGGCTGCTTGATAGTTGCGGATTGGGTTGATCTGGTTTGGCCCTGGTAAAATCCCCGCTAAAGTAGCAGCTTCCGACAAATCTAAGTCTTTAGCCGATTTGCCAAAGTAAAACTGAGCCGCGTCTTCAAAGCCGTAGTTGTCACCACCCAGAAATACGCGATTGAGGTACATCTTCAGCAAAGCATCTTTGCTGTAAAACATCTCTAGCTTGAGGGCAACAATAGCCTCGCGAATCTTGCGCCCTGCCGAGTCTTCAGTACCAACGTAGTCTCGGAAGATGCTGCGAGCCACTTGCTGAGTTAGAGTGCTGGCTCCCTCGCGAATTCCACCGCCGCGAACATTCGTCAAAACCGCCCGTAAAATTCCTAGCGGGTCAACCCCTAAGTGCCAGTAAAAGCGGCTATCTTCAGAAGCGACAACGGCTTTGCGTAAGTATGGCGAAAAATCGGAAAGCTGTTTGAGTTCGATGTGGGCGGTACTGCGAGGCGGGCTGAGGGGTGTAGTATTGTCGCGGGCATACACCATGACTGGCCCTTGCACTGAGTTAGGCAGGGGCCTTACCGAAAATTTAGTCCACTCAATGCCGATCGCCAGTGCTGCAACTGCTGTAATGCCACTAAAGCCATAAAGGCCATATCGTATAGCTCGTACATACCAGGGTGGCGGGTCAACATATTGAATGCGGACTGCGGCTGCTAACTCCGGTGGGCCTAAGGTGAGCACATCGCCATGGTAGAGGGTTGTTTTCGCCACGCGACGCTTGCCGCGATAAATGCCATTGGTAGAGTTTTCGTCTTGGAGCACAAACGGGGTTTGCTGCTGGCGATCGCGCGTCAATGACAGATGTACTTGACTGACCACAGGGTTGCGCACCACAATGTCGCAAGATTTGGAGCTACGACCCAACAAATAGCGATCGCCCAACAATGGGTAAGTCTCTGCTTTCTCAGCTCCCGCATCTTGTACCCAAAGCTCTGGCACACGGGCATTAGGCTTTAAGGCCAACTTAGAAAAATCAATTTTGGCCTGGATCGTTTGCACCGCTTGGGTGAGGTTGCCCAAGATGGTCTGAGATTGACGGGGAGGCTGCGGAGGAGGCGTAGGAGTCATTCGCGAAAAGTGTGCTAAACAGGATTTAGATAGGGGTTAGACTGACCTAAAACCAAGCTTCATCCCCGATCATACAAGCTAGATTGGCAAGCTGAATTGATATCCAAGCTTGAGACGATTCAGGTTATTGCTGCGGTAAATCAGATTGAGAATTGCGCCGGGGTTGACTGGGCTTCCAAAAACTAGCAATCAACAAACAAACAATCCCGACATTAATAAACACATCAGCGATGTTAAAAATCGGGAACTGAATCAAACGGAAATCCAAAAAATCAACCACTTGGCCTGAAACAAAGCGATCGATACCATTGCCCAGCGCCCCGCCTAAAATAAAACCGTAACCTGCTTGCTCCCAGCGGTTCATTTTTGGCCCCCAAACAGCCAAGGCTATTAAGATCAAGCTCACCCCTAGAGAGAGCCAACGCAGCCAACTGCCATCTTGACTAAACAAGCTGAAGGCGGCTCCAGTATTGGTGACATAGGTGAAATGAAAGACATTCGGCAACAGGGGCCAAGATTCTGGAGGGCTCGTTAAGGCAAACTGTCTGACGACCCAAGCTTTTGTCAAGCGATCGAGCGCCAGACTGATCAGAGCAGCAATCCAGAAAAAACGGTTTTTTAATTTCATAGCAAGTGAGTTGGGACAGCCAAATTCGCCAGGAATCAACCAGACAACTGCTGGCTGTGAGCATAATGCTTACGAACCTGCTTTCATTAATAGAACATGAGGTGGCGAATTGTAAAAGCTAGGACTGTGACTGCACAGGTGACAGCAATTTGACCCGGAATGGCGTAATAAGAGTAACGCAACACAGCTTCAAAGAAGGGAATCGTAGCGTCAATCCAACCTAAAGGGTAGCCAACGATTAAGTAGAAGAGTCCGGTCAGGTGAATGGTGACAAGCCCGCACAAGCCACTAAATCCTAAGGCTTCCAAGCGGGGGCGAGCTTTGAAGGCTAGAGATCCGCAAACCCAAGCGGCTGGTACAAATCCTAGTAAATAACCGAACACGGGCTTGTGGATATAACTCAGACCTCCACCTTGAGTAAAGACGGGAATCCCTAATAGAAGACCAAGTGCTAAGTAGGCAATTTGAGAGAGTGCCCCCGCATTTTTGCCGCCTAAGCATCCGACCAATAGCACCGCACCGATTTGACAGTTGACGCCTAGGGAGTGGGTTTGAATGCCCGCTTGATCCCAACTCCAGGGTGGGCTGGTAATGGCAGCACCCAAAAATGTGCCACCAATGGTGAGAATTAGACCAATAAAGGCCCAAAGGAGTTCGATGGGAGCAGCCACGAGCGGTTCGAGAATAGAGGGCAATGGGGGGTGAAAACGCAAATTAATCGCTCCTCAAGGGTGGGTAACTTACCTTCAAGACCAAGAGGGAGCCTAACAGAGCCTGTGCAAATGTAATGATCTAATCAGAGTGACTCGATTGTGAAAAGCACAGTTTGGTAGATGGGCGGCTAGGCAGGATCAATCTCAGCCCAACGGTAATTCTGATTTTGTGTTGGCATTCTATCACTGCTTGAGAAACGCTAGGTCACTCAGCAGTAGCAGGAGCGATCGCCTTCTCAAGTCGCTGTCTCAGATTGCTGGCTTAGTCAGTCAAGACAAACTCGGTCGGAGCTGGTTGCGCGGGTTTCTTATTGAAATAAGCCTCTAAGACTTGACGTACCATGGGTGCTGCAACTGAGCCACCGCCACCGCCAGAGTTTTCGCCAAACGCAACGACAATCACTTTGGGTTGATCGGCAGGAGCGTAGGCTCCAAACCAGGTGTGAGATTCTCGGCCAAAATCTTCGGCAGTGCCACTTTTCCCAGCAACCGGCGGTAGCGTAGAGACGTTTAATGCTGCTCCCGTTCCACCATCCACGACATCTCGCAAACCTGCTTTTAAGATGTCGATGGTAACCGGGTCGAGATTCAACGAGCTACGCCAGTTGCGCGACGCTTCATTGTCTTTAGATAGGTGGGGCTTGACGAGGTAGCCACCATTGGCAGGCACCGCAAACATGACTGCGACTTGTAAAGGGCTAGATTGAAGAAACCCTTGCCCAATCGACATGTTGATGGTGTCTCCGACAAACCAACCTTCACCGATCTCTTTGCGCTTCCAAGCATCATCTGGAACGAGACCTGCTGCTTCTTCGGGTAGCTCAATGCCGGTTTTGCGCCCAAAGCCATAACGACGAGTCCAGTCGATTAAGGTGCGATCGCCGATGCCCATAGCAATTTGATAAAAGAACGTATCGCTACTCCAGGCCATTGCTCCGGTGAAGCCTAGCGGGCCAAAACCAGCCCGATTCCACTCACCAAAGTTAATGCCGCCAACCGTTAATGAGGGATACGTGTTTAGAACCGTATCAGGTGAGAACTTCTTTGACTCTAGGGCAGCAGTGGTGGTGACAATTTTGAAGGTACTGGCAGGTGGGTACCCTTGGATAGCCCGGTTCACGAATGGGTGGTCTTCGCTTTGAAGTTGTTGCCACTGCTCGTCGGTAATTCGAGTCGAGAAGAGGTTGGGGTCAAAGGCAGGGCGACTCACCATAGCTAGCACAGCACCGTTGTTGGGGTCGATCGCGACAATGGCACCTTTGCGATCGCCCAAAGCAGTCTCAGCCGCTTGTTGCAACTTGACATCTAAGGTCAAGCGCACGTCTTTACCCGCTTGGGTTTGCTTTTCACCCAAGATTCGTACTACTTGGCCCATGCCATCTACTTCAACTTGTTGACCGCCCCATTGACCTCGGAGTTGCTGTTCGTAAGCGGCCTCAATTCCCATCTGACCGATCACGTCTCCTAGCCGATAGCCTTCCTCCTTCCGTTTTTCTAACTCCTCGTCACTCATTTCTCCGGTGTAGCCCAAAAGATGGGCAGCTAGGTCACCATAGGGGTAATAACGTACTGCTTCGGCATCGACTTCTACGCCTTCCATCTCGCTGGCGTATTCGGCTAGCGCAGTCACTTGAGCTGGGCTTACCCCTCTAGCAATCCGCACCAAGTAGGGAGAGGTATATCCGGCCTGTTCTAAGCGCTTTTGAATTTCTGATTCCGGTACTTTTAAGATTTGAGACAGGCGTTTTAAGGTGGTCGGCCATTCTGATTTTTTCTGAGCCAAGGGCCATAA
Organism: uncultured bacterium; assembly: GCA_966211855.1. GTDB lineage: Bacteria > Cyanobacteriota > Cyanobacteriia > FACHB-46 > FACHB-46 > CBIHQL01. The sequence goes on along the minus strand of CBIHQL010000048.1, from coordinate 4,744 downwards.
AAACACGGAGTGAGAAAGGCGACTACCTGCCAAAATGTTGCCGTTGCGATCGAGAATTTTGCCGCGTTCTGGTTGCTTCGGAATCAAGCGAATGCGGTTGTTTTCGGCGAGTTGGCGATTGCGAGTGCCTTCGACTAGTTGCAAGTATGCTAACCGTGTCCCAATGCCTCCTAACAGCAACACGCTAACGACCAACATAAGAGCTAGCGACTGATAACGCCGCCCCACCGTGCGAGATGCGGGTTGTTGGATGATCGGCGGAGATTGAGTTAGAGTCATGGGGTTCAAACGCGCTGCTGTCTGTAGGAAAGTGAGAAGAAAGTGAGTTTTTACCTAGTCTACCGTTAGTGCTCTATCTAGCAATTTTTATGAAGCAGATGTGACGAGGTGAACCTGTCATTTCAACAATGATTGAGTCTAAATTGCTGCTTTAGAATGCTAGAGACTGATGAATTTGATCATTGTATTTTAGTGAAGAATGATTGCACTTCTGATCCGTAAAAATCGGAAATTCTCACTGGCTCGCGATCGCCGTTGCATTCATTCCTAAATTTGGGCAAGTTATGAATGAGAATTGTCCAGTCTAACTAACGTTCAAGTTAGGCAGATACAATAAACCAAAGTTAGATTGAACCTCAACCGTAGGAGAGATGCTCTCGACTCAGGGTTCACCAGGAATCACCGCAGGAAATTGTCACTATGTCTCAGACTGCCGTCCAGCGTCACGACTCGACAAGCACGGATACTGAGTTTGATGTTGAACTCCGTAAAGTTTTTAAAGTCTTTCAAGGTGAAGCGGCGGTTCGAGGTATAGACCTCAGTATTCGACGGGGTGAGTTTTTTAGTATTTTGGGGCCGTCGGGGTGTGGCAAGACTACCACGCTGCGCTTGATCGCTGGATTTGAGACGCCCACTGCCGGAGAAGTGCTAATTCGGCGGCAGATGATGACCCAAGTCCCTCCCTATCGTCGCCCTGTCAACACGGTGTTTCAAAGCTATGCCCTGTTTAACCACTTGACGGTTTGGGAAAATATTGCTTTTGGGTTACGGATTAAGCGGCAAAGCAAAAATGAAGTGCGCGAGCGGGTCGGAGAAGCCTTAAAGCTTGTGAAGATGGAATCCTACGCCCATCGTTTCCCAGCTCAGCTCTCTGGTGGACAGCAGCAACGTGTCGCCTTAGCGAGGGCTTTGGTGAACCGTCCGGCAGTGGTTTTGCTCGATGAGCCTTTAGGTGCTCTCGATTTGAAGCTTCGCAAAGAAATGCAGGTAGAACTCTCAAATCTGCATCAAGAATTGGGCGTGACGTTTATTATGGTGACCCACGACCAAGAGGAAGCCTTAAGCCTCTCTGATCGGATCGCCGTCATGCATGAAGGCAAGATTGAACAAATTGGCACCCCCAGCCAAATTTATGAGCAGCCTAAGACACCGTTTGTTGCTGACTTCATTGGGGATACTAATTTATTTAAAGGTCGAGTGTTGGCTGCAGAGCTTAACTCCCTTCATGTTGAGACGACGACGGGCCTGAAAATGATGGTGCAGTCCTCCGAGTCAGAATCTTGGGATGGAGTGTCAGAAGTCGTGCTTAGCGTTCGCCCCGAAAAAATTCATCTCAGCTTGTATTCGCCTGATGTACCTGCCAATTGCTTTGAGGGACGGCTGAGGCATGTGATGTATTTGGGCACTCATATGCATTATGTAGTGGAGTTGCTATCGGGCGATCGCGTGACTGTCATGCAGCCCAATACTGTGGGGTCGTTGCCAGATGCTCAAACCCCAATTTATGTTTACTGGGCAGACACCGATTGCTTGGCCCTAACTCATTCGTGATTGAGGAGAAAACAGTGTTGCCGTCTCATGGGCCTCTTGGTGCTGCCGCTCGATCTAGCCCTCATGCTTGTAGTCGTCGCCAGTTTTTGCAGACGAGCGCAGCGGCTCTTTCGGGCTTAGCGCTCTCGAGTTGTGGCTGGACTCTGGCAGAAGTGCGACAAACGGCAACTGCACAAAATGACAACAAGCTCTACATCTACACCTGGTCAAACTACACCGACGCTGATTTGCTCAAAAGCTTTACCGAGCAAACGGGTATCTCGGTTGTTGTCAATGTCTTCGAGTCCAATGAAGCCATGCTTGCCAAGATTCGGGCAGGCGGTGGGGCGGAATATAGCATTATTACTCCCTCCGATTACATGGTGCAGTACATGCTCGAAATTGGGCTGCTCAGTGAGTTAGACCACAATCGCTTAGATGGTCTCAAGAATCTGTTGCCCCAGTATCAAAACCCGGTTTATGACCCTCAAAATCGTCACAGTATTCCGATCAGTTGGGGCACGACCGGGTTAGTTTACAACGCCAAAAAACTCAAAGATGTCCCTCAAGATTGGGACTATCTCTGGACTCATCAAGAAACCCTCTCAAGGCGCATGACCCTTATTGATGATGTGCGAGAGGTGATGGGTGCGGTTTTGCGGATGTTGGGATATTCATACAATTCGACCAATCCGGCCCACTTGCAGCAGGCGTACCAGAAGCTAGCCGCACTTAAACCCGCGATCGCCACTTTTACCTCTGATGCTTGGCGAGACCAAATGGTAGCAGGGGACTTGTGGATCGCAATGGGCTACTCGGCTGATGCTATTAAAGCGGCAGAAGACAATCCAGAGCTGAGATATGTGATTCCCCGCAGCGGTAGCTCTTTGTGGACGGATACGATGGTGATTCCCAAATCAGCGCCCAATCCAGATGCTGCTTATGCGTGGCTTAATTTCATATTGCAGCCGAAGGTGATGGCTCAAGTCTGTCAACGCCTCAAGTTTGCGACCCCTAACCAAGCAGCAATGAAGCTTCTGCCACCAGAAATCATAAACAACACAAACTTGTTTCCACCAGAACCGTTGCTGTCTCGGTGCGAACAAATTGCCCCTGTGGGCGACTTTAGTGAAGTGTACGATCGCTATTGGACGCAAATTAAGAGTAGCTAACCTATGACACCTCTTGCTTCTCAAAACACGTCACCTAAGCCTCAATCAGGTCGAGTTCGGCCTCGCTGGATTGAGCCATTGGTGCTGTTGGGGCCAGCGGGAATCTGGTTATCTTTGCTCCTGCTCATGCCAACCCTGGTGATTTTGGAGCTGAGTTTAGTTCCAGGCATTCGTCCGGGTGATGTGGTCAATCCGTCGAGTCTGGCGAACTATCTGCAAATCTTTCAACCGATTTATCTTCAGGTAGTCGGGCGATCGCTCTTTTTTGCGGTGGCAACGATGCTCATCTGTTTAGCGCTGGGTTTCCCGGTTGCCTATTGGATTGCAGTGCTAGCCCCCAAGCGTTGGCGAAATCTGTTGTTGGTGGGCTTTGTCTTACCGTTATGGACTTCGTCTTTGTTGCGCTCTTATGCGTGGATTACCATTTTGCGACCCACTGGCGTTTTGAATACGCTACTAACCAGTGTGGGTTTGCCGCCTCTAGAGTTGCTCAATACTAGCTCGGCAGTCTTGATTGGGATGAGCTACAGTCTGCTGCCTTATATGGTGTTGATTTTGTATGCATCGTTAGAAAAATTGGATATGCGCTTGTTAGAGGCAGCAGCAGATTTAGGGGCGCATCCAGCACAGGCATTTTGGAAAGTCACGATCCCGCAGACCTTACCGGGGATTGCCGCTGGCTCGCTGTTAGTCTTTATTACTGGGCTGGGTGATTTTGTCGATCCAGAGTTGCTCGGTGGCGCTTCGAGTATGACCGCAGCTCGCCTCATTTACAACCAGTTTCTAGGTGCTACCCAAAACTGGGGCTTTGGCTCAGCCTTGAGTATGCTGTTGATTTTGGCGGTGAGTTTAGCGATCGCCCTATTGATCAAATATGGCGAACCAACCTCACAGCGCTAAGCAACCGACTGCTTGATTAACTGCATAATTTCCATCAACATCACAGTTTTGCTCGTTAATCTTTCCTATTAAAAGAGCGGTTGAAACTCTAGACTCTCTAGTGCTCAACCGCTCTTTTTTTAGATGAGAATTATCGATCTTCTACTGGCTTTTATTGACCAAAAGCGTCTTTGATCCCATCAACGGCCCGCTCAAAAGCATTGACGTTGTCATCAATGGCTTTCTGAGTCCGAGCGGCATCTTCGTCAGCTCTTTTCTCAATGCGAGCAGTGTCTCGCTGAGCTTTGCGTTCGATAAAGTTACTATCGTGGTCGGTTGCCTGCTCAACGCGGCTGGCGTTTTTATTAGCGGTTTCTTTTACCTTTTCAGCTGCATCGCGAACAAAGCTCTTGTTTTCTCGCTTCACATCACCCGCATCAACTGCGGCGATCAAAGTCGTATGAGGAGCAGCCATGGCGGTGGAGTTGGAGACAAACCCACCTTGCCAAGCTAATGCGATCGCTGAAACGCAAAAGAGAGCGGTTGCTGTCCAACGACCAATAATGGAAAGTACCTTAGTAATCGATTTCATAGAAACAGTGTTTTATGACATTTATCACTCTCACTTTTACTGCATTTCATGAGTTGTCCAAACCGCCTTGGGATAGAAGCCATCAGGTAGAGATGCTGGCAACAGGTGAATGACGCTCTGAGCTAGAAACCGCCTATTTGGAGTTTTGTAACGATCGCCTTCCCTGTTTCTACGAGGTGATTGGGGCTGGGTTAACTGTTAAAGTTGGCTTTAGTGAGAAGGGTGTAAATGGGCAAGTCTCCGCTAGTAGACTGGGCTTTGGTAATGGGCAACAGCAACACTTACTAAGATG
>CBIHQL010000047.1:0-13808 GCA_966211855.1 uncultured bacterium | reverse complement strand
TAAAGTTTCCTCCCAGGCAAACCGCAGCCCCTTGAGCATTGGTTAAGTCCAGCAAGCTAGGGTCGTGCTTCACCAAACCATCAACAAAATTCTCTTCTTGAGACATCCAATCGACGAGAGCTGCCTGCACATACGTCAGCTTCATCCGGTAGTCGTAGTCTTCGGTTTCTTCGCGAGCCGAGAGTTCTGAGAAAATCACGCGGCCCAGAAATTCACAAGCTTTGCGTAGTTCATAAGCCACATATTTGGGCGTTTGATGGTGGCAGGCAATTAACCCCCATAGTTTTTGATCTTTGATCAATGAAATAGTGAGTGAAGCCCCAACCCCCATGTTATGTAGATACTGGATGTGGCAAGGCGAAGCACTGCGCAAAATAGAGTAAGTGAGATCAAGCGATCGCTCAGTGAGGGGGTTGGCTGCCGGGACTAATTCGACAGAGCTAGCATGAGCATCAGGAATAGTCCGAATCCAATTAGAACTCAAGAGCTTGCGGGCAGGCTTTGGAATATCCGACTCAGGATAGTGCAACCCTAAGTAAGGTTCCATCTCATCTAGCTTTTCTTCGGCAATTACCGCGCCATGCCCATCTTCGTCAAACTTGTAGAGCATCACCCGATCAAACCCAGTTACCTTGCGTACCTCTTGCACAATGATTTGACCAAAGTCGCGCAGGTTTGAGGTTTCTTGTAATTGGTTAATCGAAGCGCGGGCTAAATGATAGAAACTCAAGAAGGGAATACTTTCTTGAGCGATCGCAGGCTCTAGTTCTAAAACCAAAAAGCCATCCGCATTACGATGAAAAACACCATCAAAGATCAGATAGTCATCCCCTTTTAAGCGATTTCTTGCCCAAATTTTTGTGGGGTTAATCAAATCTAAAGACTCATCTTGCAACCCGGCCTGAAGTCTCTCTACCTGAAAGGGGTCAAGCACTTCACTCAGGGTTTTTCCTAAAAGATCTTCTGCGTTGGTGCCAAAAACTGTTTTGACATTTCGGCTTGCCTGTAAAACCTTGAGTGTTGTCTCTTCTAAAACCAGGAGAACACCATGCGGCTGAATTTGACTCGAAATATGAATTGGGGCTGCTTCTAAACTAGCGAGATCATGAATTTCGTGAATTGGCAAATGGCTAACCATGAAAGCTTCTCCTACAAGAATTGAGAGCCGCAAGAATTGATGTTGAGTTTTAGAAGTTGTGAACTACAGATTTTCAGTTAACAGTAGCGAAAGTGCGATAAGATACTTGCCGACACTGAGAGGTAGAATTACAAAAATCGATTCTCAAAAACACCCAAACATCAACTAATAGACTGGCTTACTATGTAATCAACAGGCGATCGCCAAAACAGTCTTTATGCTTTTAAGAACCTTGAAGATTTTCTGTCATCTTACTAATTTCTGATCTGCCGTTCTCTCTCAAAAGCAAAACAGTGATTAGGGGTATTTGTTCAGAAGTTTATCACAAGAATTTTGGCACGTTCCAGTAAAGGCATTAAGAACTATAGTGGCACTCAATAATTATTAGCTGCCTGAAATTTAATAAAAGCAATTTTCAAATATCTGTTGCAGATAATATTGACAATTCTTTAAATAACGTATTTTTTAGATATCTAATACTTACTCAAACACAACGGTGCGATTGCTGTAGACCAACACACGATTTTCTAGATGTAGCCGTACAGCCCGTGCTAACACTACCCGCTCTAAATCTTTGCCAGTGCGAATCAAGTCGGTTACATCATGGCGATGGCTAACCCGCACCACATCTTGCTCGATAATCGGCCCTTCATCGAGATCTTGTGTGACATAGTGCGCCGTTGCCCCGATAATTTTCACGCCCCGTTGATACGCTCGGTGATAAGGGTTCGCGCCTGCAAATGCTGGTAAGAATGAGTGGTGAATATTGATAATTTGGGGAAATTTTTCAACGAAGTCAGCACTCAAAACCTGCATGTACTTCGCCAGAACTACCAGATCGATTTGATAGTGCTGAAGTAGCTCTAATTGCTTGGCTTCTTGCTCTGCTTTGGTTTCTTTGGTAATTGGGATGTGGTGATAGTCGATGCCAAACTGCTCAGCGATCGCACCTAAGTCAGGATGATTGCTGATAATCAGCGGAATCTTGGCTGCAAATTCTTGCGCTCGTTGCCGCCAAATTAGATCAAACAAGCAATGATCTTGACGGCTCACCCAAATCGCCATTCGGGGTACGGTATCTGAAAAGTGCAGTTGCCATTTCGCCTGCAAGGGTTGCGCGATCGCATTAAAAGCTGGCCCAATCAACTCTCGCGGCAGATTAAAGCCTTCAAGTTGCCACTCAATTCTCGTGAGAAATAAACCCGCTTCAAAGTCGGTGTGCTGATCGGCATGAATAATGTTGCCACCATTGGAGTAAATGAAATTGGCAATTTTCGCGACCAACCCTCTTTGATCAGGGCAGGAAACCAGCAACGTTGCAGTTGGAGAAACCATGACGATTCAGGGTGAATAAATCTCCTTAGGGAGAAGGCGTAGGAGATGGCGACGCTTCCGAAGTTTCTGGTGAAGGAGACGGCGACGCATCAGGTTGAGGAGAAGCCTCAGGTGTTTCTGGGGCTGGAGAGGGTGACGCCTCAGCTTCAGGAGACGCGGTGGGAGATGGCGAGTCTGAGCTAGGTTGAGGTTGTGCGGGTGCTTCCGGTTTTGCATGCCACTCTGACAAAGGCCGATTGACTGCGTTATTAAAGTCTGTCGAGACGAGCAGCACCGAGATCTCAGCCGGGGTAGTCGCAGGAGGGTCAGCCTGAGCGTATAAAAAACTGCCATTAAAATCAGGCTTACCCAACACCAAACGATGAGTTTGTTGGTTTTGAAGCTTGACCTCAATGGTAGCTGAGGGTTGATCTAGGCCAAACTCTGCTTTTTGAGCTGCCGGAACTTTAAGCGTGCGATCGCTACGACCCGTGGCTAGCAAATTTAACAAATAGGCTACTGAGGCATCATCAGCAGGGGCTTTGACAGGGGCTTGCAGCTGCCACTTCGAGGTTGGTTTGGGTGACTCTGCGGCTTTTGGAGTTGGTTGAGATGTCTTGGCTGAATCAGCTTTGACAAACTCTAGGGTCTGCCCTCCTGTCTTTACAGTAAATGCTTGGACTTGGCTTTCTTCAAAATCAAAAATGCGTTGCCCGCTTGCTTGTTCTTGCCCCTGCTCAGGGCTGCGTAGCTCAGATACAAGCACGACACCGCCTAAACCCAAAGCCAACAAAACCAAAGCAATAGTGGTCGTTTGTAACTTCATAACTTTGTGATCTTTCCGTCCTCACCCGATTGATCTAGCGTCGTCGCCACCAAACCGTACCTGCCGCGCCAAACCCTAGCAAGGGCAGCAGCAACACAGCCAACCAACCGACTATATTCGCTTGTTGATTGGTCATCGTAATCCGGCGGTTTCTGGCTTCTTTGGGCCGAATGGAGAGTACTTGGTCATCACGCTTGCTGAGCCAACTCACCGAATTGAGAAATACATCGCTGTTGAGTTGCTGGGTAAACAAGCCATCGGTCGCAAACCGAGAATTGCCCAAAACGACAAGGCGAGCTTCTTTTGCCTCAGTTTTCTCTGCCGTGGGAGAGCTGGTAGGGCTGGGGCTTGGAGAAGGGCTAGGACTGGCAGATGGGCTAGCAGTGTCGGTAGGGCTAGGCGAGGGGCTGGCACTAGGACTCTCAGAAGGACTGGGAGACGGGCTAGCCTCTGGTGATGGTTTGGCAGGCTCAGCAGCGCTTACAGGTTGACTTAACGCCGCACCCAACAGCAGAGGGCCGGGGCGATCGCGATCGGGGTTGAACTCTAACTGTGGGTTTTTGGGGTCACTTTCCGCCCAAGTTTGTTCGCTCGTAATCAGCAACGGAGTGCTAGTAACTCCTGGCACTTGCTGAATGTCAATCGGTCGAGCTATGGGGTAAACCGAGAAGCGATTGCCAAAGTCTTGCGTAATTGGGTGATCGCCATACTGACTAACCACCGGAGCGGCTTGGCGGAACTCTAAAGTTTGTTGCTGCGAGGCATTGATTGCCAACCGATTTTCGAGTGTCACACCCCACTTTTTCAACAACGGATCAAGTTGAGGATTGGTTTCTGGGTCAATCATCAAAAAGACGCTACCGCCCGATTGCAAGTAGCTTTGCAGTGCCACCACCTCTGAGTCGAGTAGGGCTTGACGTGGGCCAGCTACGACTACTACCGAGGCATCTGTGGGCACTGAACCTCGTTCTGAAAGGTTGAGTGGCTCACTCGTAAAGTTTTTGTCTTTCAGCAAGGTGACCGCTTGCGAGAAACTAGCGCTGCCTTGAGTGAGGGGAGGTTCACCATGCCCTTGCAAGAAATAAACCTTGGCTTGGCGATCGCTGCTGATTTGCTCTAGGCCATTGGTGAGGCGAGTTTCGGTTAGGGGTTCTGTCTTGGCACTAATTAAAAACTGCTGGCGTGACCCCGATTCTAAGAAGATATCGCCCGACTCTTGCACCCCAAACGATTGCGCCAAACCTGGACGCGCTTGCGGATCAACAAACTCAAAACTAAATTTAGAGCCGCGATCGCGATACTGCTCCAGCAAGGTGCGAATCGTCCCCGCTCTGGGGTCACCTGGATCCATAAACACCCAAACTTTGACAGGCTGCTCCAACTCCCGAACGATCGCCTGAGATTGAGGAGCCAAGGTGTAGAGTTGATTTTCGGTTAAGTCAACTTTTTGGGCATACCGTACCCCTAGGAAATTAATTAACCCCAAAATCACGAACACCGCGATCGTGGCTAACAGCGCATTAGCACTAGCTTGTGTGGAACGCCGCACCCAAAAGCCAGAAACCGAGCGGGTTTGAAAGATCATCCAGGCAATCAGCACAATGCCGCCAGCAATCATCAACCCTTGAGGCACAAGCCCCCACCCCGCGATGATGCCAGCAGACAAGCCCATAATCACTAGTACTGGGCCTAGCCAGAAGAGCAAGGGCCAAGATTTTTTCAACAATTTCCAGGGGGCAGAACTGTTTTTCATGGATGCCTACTGACTCTCACCGGGAATAAAACGTTTCAAGTAGAAAATTGAAGACTCACTAACCCAATGTTTCAGGGCTTGGGCAACGTCAAAACTAGAGGCTAAGAGCGCTGGAATCGTAAAGTTTCAATCGATTGCGCCGTCAAGAAAATGCCTAAGACGATGTAGCTGCCAAACAAAATTAAACTGCTCGTATCTAAAATGCCACGAGCCAAATTGCCATAGTGCTTCAGCAGAGACAAATGCCCGATCGCTTCACCTACAGGCCCACCAACCGCCTGAGCGATCGCATCCACCGTCCACAAAAATAGCACCAGCGCAAAAGTCAGTACAGCCGCCAAAATTGTGCTTTGGGTCAGCGAAGAGAGGAACATCCCCAGCGATAGCACCCCAGCCGCCATCAAAATCAGCCCACCATGACCGAGCAAGATTAAACCGATTGACAAAGGAGGTTCTGAAGCTGTCAGGGCGATCGATTCGTAAACCAATAACGGCAGCACCAACGTGATAAAGAAGGTCAGCACGCCCAACAATTTGCCAATTGCCACCGCCCAGTTCGTCACAGGTGAGGTCGCCAATAGCTCTAAGGTGCCGAGTTTGCGCTCTTCGGCGTACAAGCCCATCGATAAAATTGGCAAAATAAATAGTGCCAAAAACCCGATCACACCGAGAAAGTCTTGCAAAACAGCGTAGGGCACATCAAGCGGCTGATTTTGCTGATCGTACAAAACTGAAGTCTGTACTGCATTTTGCAACACAACCACAAAGAAAAAACCAGAGAGGAGCCAAAACACCCCAGCGATCGCGTAGGCCAAGGGCGAGGCAAAGTAGCTTTGCAACTCTCGACGGTAAATAGCCAGAATATTGCTCAAAATGACTTGCATTATTCTTGGTCTCCTACAGATGTATCGGTCGTGTCCTCTGGGGTTACTGTAGCTGCACGCGTTGTATCTTCCGGCTCCGTACGCGTTGTATCTTCTGGGGTTGTCTCAAAGTCTGATTCCACCTCGGAGCTACCGTGGAAGGCTTTTTCTTCGGTCGTCAGTTCTAAGAACACATCTTCTAAGGTGGCCTGAGTGCGGCGCATTTCGTATAACCCTAACCCGGCTCCGGCGATGACAGCAGCGATATTTCGCCCTGGATCGACATCGGTTTCTGACAACACTCGTACCCGGCAGCGATGCGGCGGCACTGCTTGAGCAACCATTTCTGCGGGGGCGATCGCTTCGACTAACCGCACTCCTGGCACACCCAAGAGGAGTTGTTGCAGCGTGCTGGCATCCCCATCGACTTCTAGCTCGTAGCCAGAACCCGCATTCACTTGCGCCATCAAGCTTTCTGGGCTGTTTGTCGCCACCACCTGGCCCCGGTTAATAATGGCTACCCGATTACAGGTCATGCTGACTTCGGGCAAAATGTGGGTCGATAAAATCACCGTATGAGTGCCCGCCAAGCTCTTGATCAGATTCCGCACGTCAATAATCTGGCGGGGATCAAGCCCAACTGTGGGTTCATCCAAAATAATTGCCGGGGGGTCGTGGACGATCGCTTGGGCAATCCCGACCCGTTGCCGAAAGCCTTTCGACAATTTCCGAATTAAGACTTTGCGCTTTTCTAGTAGATTGCAGCGCTCTAGGGCAGAGGTAACTTTTTGGGAGCGATCGCCTGCACTCACGCCTTTAATTCGCGCGACAAAGTGCAAAAAGCCCTCAACCGTCATTTCTGGGTAGAGCGGGGGTGTTTCTGGCAAATAGCCAATCCGTTGCCGCACCGCTAGTGAATCTTCGTGGACTTCAAAACCAGCCACGCGAGCCCGACCACTGGTTGCAGGTAAGTACCCACTCAAAATGCGCATCGTTGTCGTTTTGCCAGCACCATTGGGGCCAAGAAACCCCAAAATTTCTCCAGGCTCTACCGAAAATGTCACATCTTGAATGGCGGGGGTTGAGCCATACATCTTGCTCAACTGTTCTACTTCAATCATGCCAACCTCACTCCCAGGAGTTGTTCATTGCCGCTCACGTCAAAAACTACTGCCCCTTGCAGTCAGGCAGGATACCAAAATCTCTTGCTCACTGCAATTGTCTCTTACAACGGTTGTTTGCCAGGAATGCCGACCGCTCGTGGAAACTCAGCCGGAGTTGGGGCCACCTTTTGCAAATAGAGACAATGGCGCACACTTTGGCTGACAGGAGTCGTAAACGCTTCTACTGCCACGATCGCGCCACCTAACTGAGCGACAGCAGGCCGGAGAGCTTCAGTTTCTTCTGCACTCCACTGACCGCGATACAGCACTGCTTGCCCTTCGAGTTTCAGCAACGGTAGCACATACTCAGCACACACCGAAGCTGGCCCCACTGCTCGCACCAAGGCTAAATCATAAGCTTCACGATGCTGTCGCTGTTGACCTAGTTCTTCAGCTCGACTAGCCAAAGGGTGAACTTGCGCTAGCCCTAACGCTTGCACCAGGGTATCAAGAAAAGCAATTTTCTTTTGCGTAGAATCTGCCAGCGTGATTTGCCAGTCTGACCGAGCGATCGCCACAGGTACACCTGGAAACCCGCCCCCAGTCCCGACATCAATCACCTTAAAGGACGCTGGATCAGACCCAACAGGCGATCGCAACTCCTCTATCAAAAAGGGTGCAATCCCTCGCAAAGAATCCCAGAGATGTTTTTCCCAAAACTCGGTCGGCTCGGTAATGCGGGTGAGGTTCAACTGTCGATTCCCCGCCATAATCAATTCATAGAGATGCTGCAATTGCGTTTGTTGCTGCGCGGTGGGTTGCCAATGCAGGGTTTCTTGCCAAACCGTGCTCATCTCTGGCAGGTGGAACGTATCTTGCTGAGTCATCATTTTTGTATGCTTAACTGCGCGCCACAGATTCGGGTTGTTTGGCTTTTGCTCCGAGAGCGGCTGGATCTACGCTTTGGAGTTGACCGTGATTGAGAGTCCAACAACGGTCAGCGATCGCGAGTAGATCTCCCGCATCGTGAGTCACAACTAGCAAGCTCCAGTGTGCTTTAAGCCGACCCAACAAACCCACCAACTGACGGCGCATTGACCAATCTAACCCAGCCGTCGGTTCATCTAACAACAACAAATAAGGTTGCCGAATTAACTGCACTGCCAAAGCCAGTCGCCGCTGTTGGCCTCCGCTCAACGAATGGGGCGATGTATGCAGTGGTAAATGCTCTAACCCAACTTCACTTAACGCAGTCCGCACTCGCTCAGAACCTAACTCTGGATGACCGAGGCGCAATTCTTCTAAAATCGTCGCGCCACAAAAATGTCGTTCTGGAAATTGAAATACCAAACCACCGAGTTGCTGCAAGTGTGCTGGAGTTAAATCTTGTTCACGCCACAAGAGATCTCCCGATGTTTTTTCGGCTAAACCCGCCAAGATCTCTAGCAATGTGCTTTTACCAGACCCGCTGGGGCCAATAATGAGGCCCATTTGTTGGGGCGCGAGTTCCAAATTAATTGCTTGGAGAATGGCTGTAGGCGTTGCCGTGGGATGGTAAGTCAGATTCCGAATATAGAGCATCAACAACAGTACCAACGAAGGTGCGGTGAAGAACAAGTGAGAGAGTGCTACAAGAGAAAAGTGTGAATCGCGAGGTCAAAAACAGCCATTAACCAGGACACTGGCAATCTAGCATTCTGTATTCAATGGCGTTCCATCAACGGTGTCTCAAGTTCAGTCTAACTGGAACTCGTAGCCACTGCTTGCGTCAAATGGATGCAGCGTCCAGAACGATTTGCCATGCCAGTCGTCGATCGCGCCGCAGAATGAATTTGCAAGGAAAGTTGTGAGAGGCTCATTATGACAAAACTGCCGATTTCTACCCAGAACGGAGGGGCTAAAACACTGAATTCCCCAAACTCAGCTTTCCCTGTGTACCCGTCTCGCTTGCGATCGCAACGCTGGGTTTCGGTTTTAGCAAGTTCGGCGGCGATCGCTCTGAGCCTTTGGGCTACTCCATCATTTGCCGGTGACCCGTTTAGAACCAGCAACCCCCACAACATTGACAATGCGACTGAGGCGGCCTTTAAAGCAATTTTTGAGCAAGGTAACTACACAAGCGCCAAGCAATATTTAACCAAGGCATCCCCTAGCGAACCCCTCAGCTATGCGATGAAAGCGGCGCTCGCCTATATGGAAAAAGATTGGTCAGGCTTACAGTCCAATGCCATTCGTACCCGCGAAACTGCCGAAAAACTCGTCAAAACCGACCCTCTGCGCGGCAATCTTTATGTGGGGGTCGGCGAGTTTATGGAGGGCGCTTATATTCTTTCGAGTGAAGGAACTGTTCGGGGCACGCCCAAAGCTTTGAATAAGCTGCAACGAGTCTTCCAATCTCTAAATGCTGCTAAAAAAGTTTCACCTCAGGATCCAGAACTCAACCTGATCCAGGGCTTCATGGATTTGATGCTAGCAGTGAATTTGCCTTTTTCTAACCCGGCTGATGCAGTGCAGCGGCTCGATAAATATGCCACTCCTCGTTATTTGGCGTATCGAGGCATTGCGTTGGGCTATCGTGACCTCAACCAGCAAGACAAAGCGCTACAGTTTGTCGATCAAGCTTTGCAGTTGACGCCCAATAACCCTGACTTGTATTACCTCAAAGATCAAGTACTAGTACGGCAAGGTAAAAACCAAGAGAGTTTAGAATTTTTCCAAAAAGCCTTAGCCAAAGACGAGCAACTTCCTGCTAAACTTCGCAACCAAATTGCTTACGAAAGCTGCCGCACCGAAAACCGGATCGACAACAAAGCTCGTACTTGCAGCACCGAACTACAGAAGCAATAATCACGATCGCAATTTGGCAGACTGATGTCTAGCCTTCCGCGATCGCTCAAGGGCTTGCGGTATTCTGGAGTGGTTCGATGCAGATCCACTGTTGATCACTATGCAAGTACAGTTTCGTGAGTTTGATCCCTTTAGTGTGTGGATTTGGTTAGAGTTCAACCTGATACCCTCCGAACGAGAAAAGCAGTTTGTCGATGAAATCTTTGACTCCTGGTTTTTCTTAGGCAAGTTAGGGGGGTTTAATGCCGAAAACCTGCAAACCCAAGAGGCAGGTCTAGAAATTAGCTACATGAACTATGACGATGACGCCGCAGACGATAGCTTTATGGCGTTGATGCACAACATGGGCGATGTGGAATACAACAGTAACTGGGCGCGCTGCTGGTTCGACCTGGGTACGAGTGACGCGATCGCGCTTGATGTGTTGATTAACGCCTTTAAGCAATTCAGCAAAGACTATGTTGAGGTCAGAAGCCTGATTATTGGGGGAGAAAACGAAGATTGGCCCATTCCAGAGCGGCACCAACCAGAGCGCTTCTCAGTTGATAACTAACTCAAAGTCAGGGAAGCAAGATGGGCAAGACTGGCAAAATTCGTGTCTTGGTGTTGGGGCTGATTCAAGATGGCGATCGCGTGTTTGTCTCTGAAGGGTTTGATCCGGTCAAACAACAAACCTTTTATCGGGCTTTGGGTGGTGGCGTAGACTTTGGCGAAACGAGTCTAGAAGCCCTTAAACGCGAGTTTCAAGAAGAATTGCAGGCAGAACTGGCAAACATTCGCTATCTCGGTTGTCTCGAAAATCTGTTTGTTTACAACGGGCAGCCGTGTCACGAATTAGTGCAGCTTTACGCATGCGATTTTGCCGATCCTCGCTTTTATCAGCTAGAGGAAGTGATGTTTATGGAAAGCCATGAGCAGCACAAAGCCTTGTGGATCAAGAGCGATCGCTTTCGGTCAGGTGAACTACATCTCGTACCCGAAGCCTGCCTCAACTATCTTTAGCTCTGCAATTCAGCCATAAAAAAGCACCCCGTTATTGTTGGGGTGCATTCCATTTTAGAATTCATTTTTGCGATCGCAGCCGACCGAATTGTTAGCGGAACATGCTGCTGAGCGAACTGTCTTCGTGAATTCTCCAGATCGCTTCACCGAGAATATTGGCGACTGAGAGCACCGTTAATTGATCAAAACGATTGACTTCGGGAATGGGGATCGTATTGGTGACAATGACCTCTTCAAACAAACCACTCGACAAGCGCTCGATCGCCGGGGGTGAAAAGACCGCGTGAGTTGCACAAGCATAAACCTGACGTGCCCCTTCTTTGCGTAACAAGCGTGCCCCTTCGCAAATGGTTCCGGCAGTATCGATCATGTCATCGACCAAGACAGCAGTCTTCCCTCTGACATCACCGATCACATTCAGCACTTCAGCAACGTTGTGAGCTTGACGACGCTTATCAATAATGGCTAAAGGCGCATCATCGAGCTTTTTAGCAAATGCGCGTGCTCGTGCTACACCACCCACATCGGGGGAGACCACAACAATATCTGATAGGTTTTTGCTTGCCAGATAATCGAAAATTACGGGTGAGCCATACACATGGTCACAGGGAATGTCAAAGTAGCCTTGGATTTGGGCCGAGTGCAAATCCATTGCCAACACACGACTGGCTCCGGCCTGAGTAATTAAGTTTGCGACCAGTTTAGCCGTAATAGACTCACGACCTGCCGTTTTGCGATCGGCTCTGGCATATCCGTAATAGGGAATCACTGCGGTGATCTGCCGTGCTGAAGCCCGACGGCAAGCATCCACCATAATCAGCAATTCCATCAAATGGTCATTGACGGGATAACAAGACGGCTGAATGAGATAAACATCACAGCCCCGAATGGATTCTTGAATTTGGATATACAATTCTCCATCCGCAAACCGTTTGCGAACCATGGGTCCCAAGTCCATCCCTAAGTAGCGGGCGACTTCTTGAGAGAGCGGCACATTGGCAGAACCAGAGAACAACCGTAAGCGACTGTTATCGGAAATAGTCGGCAGAGTCGGCTGAAGAGTCAAAGTTGCAGAACGGATCACAACAGGCCCCCGAAGCGCATTCATCGCAATATTATCATTCTGATCCAGAATCATCCTCCAAAATTTCCCGGAACTAGGTGTAGCTATGAAGCGTGATTTTTGGAGAATATTCCTAAAAATTGTCGCATAAGATTGAAAATTCCAACCAGGGTTTTTTGGCGGAAAAATTTCAGCATTAATTAAAATTTTAGATAGATCTACGGATGAGCGAAACTAAATTAGCTTCCTCAACCTCTAATTGCGATCGCAGCTAGCTTCGCCCGATTGGTTAACCATTCAGGCCTAGGCAAAAGTTCTTACTGATTTTAAGAGTAAAACTTCCTCTCTCAAAAAGAAGAAATTCTTTAAAAGAGCGGTAATTTTACTAAGGCAAAAAAATCATTCAAGGCTAGACATTATGAGTTTGAAGGATCGGATTACCGAAGACATCAAAGCTGCCATGAAGGCCAAGGATAAGATGCGGCTGGAAACAGTTCGGAGTATTAAAAAGACATTGCTTGAAAAAGAGGTGAGCGTTCGACCTAATGGACAAACCGAACTTACAGAAGCCCAAGAGATTGAAGTCGTTGTACAACAAGCTAAGCAACGCCGAGATGCAATTGACCAATATCGCCAAGTTGGGAGGATGGATTTAGCAGAGCAGGAAGCTCAAGAACTTGCCATTTTAGAAGAGTACCTGCCTCGACAACTGTCAGACACAGAACTCAGTGATGTTATCGATGCAATTATTACAGAAGTCGGAGCAAATTCACCCAAAGACTTAGGCAAAGTCATGGGCGCTGCTGTCCAACGGCTCAAAGGCCAAGCGGATGGCAAGCAAATTCAGGCGTTGGTCAAAGCCAAGTTAGGCGGCTAAACTATACCAGCGATCGCCCCAGTTCAGGGGCAGCAGCTCAGCGAGGGGGTGAGGCAGCATCTTGGAGTTGAGTGGGCTGGAAACCCTTAGCTAGCCTAGAAAACACGCTTTGATACCCAGAATCTCCGTGATAGGCTGGACGCAACTGGTGTTATCCCTTTATAAAGGTCATCAGTTGTGTGGGTTTCGCCGCTGCTGCCCTCCTTGAACCGTCAATTCCATTGCTATGCAACCGCCACTTCCCATTGGGACGATTCTACAAAACCGCTATCACTTGGTCATCATTTTGGGTCAAGGCGGATTTGGCCGCACCTACTTGGCGGAAGACCAAGGGCGATTTAACGAGCGTTGTGCTCTCAAAGAATTGATTCCCAGCCAATCCAGTGCGTTTGCGCTAGAGAAGTCTAAGGAGTTGTTTCAACGCGAAGCTGCCATTCTCTATCAAATTCAGCATCCTCAAGTCCCGCAATTTCGAGCCACCTTCGAGCAAGATCAGCGGTTCTTTCTCGTCCAAGACTATGTTGAAGGTAAAACCTATCGCACCTTGATCAACGAGCACAAAGCTCAAGGCGAAATTTTTACCGAAGACGAGGTGATGAAATTATTGCGGCAGATCTTGCCTGTCTTAGCGCATATTCACAGCAAGGGCATTATTCACCGCGACATTGCACCCGACAATTTGATTTTGCGCGAGAGCGATCGCTTGCCTGTGCTGATTGATTTTGGTGTGGTGAAAGAACTAGCCACCCGGATTCAATCGCCAGAAACCGTTGTCCAGCCAACGACCGTGGGTAAGTTTGGCTATGCGCCCACCGAGCAAATGCAGACCGGACAGGCGTACCCCAGCAGCGATTTGTATTCTTTGGCAGTCGTCGCGATCGTGCTGCTAACGGGTCGAGAGCCACAAGAGCTATACGATGATGTGAATTTGGTTTGGCACTGGCAGCATCTTGCTCCAGTCAAGCCAGGATTTGCCCAAATCTTGAATCGGATGTTGAGCCACAAACCGGGCGATCGCTATC
>CBIHQL010000046.1:0-13968 GCA_966211855.1 uncultured bacterium | reverse complement strand
TTGAATGTCTTTAAGTGTAAGGAATTGAGGCTAATTCGGGGACAAAATTCTAACAAAAGTATGTACATTTGAGAGCGATCGCTGTCGGGGTTGGGCTAAAAAGTCCAGAATTAATTGGATAAGGATGGAAGTTTTGTGCGGCAGTTGTGTGGTGATGGTTGTTGCGATCGGCATCTAAAACTCATATACAATCTAATTTTCGCCTTGTATTCCGAGTGTCAGTTGCGCGTCAGGTGTTGTGTAGATGCTGGGAGGAGTTGGAATGAAGTGGGCAGCGGAGGAGTTGTGAGATGTAGATTTAGGGGATGCGATGCCAATGCAAAATTCAGAATTCAAAATTCAAAAAGGATGAACAGCGATCGCGAGATAATAGGGCATTGAGCGTTGAAAGAGGTTATGTCTGAGCCGCAACCGATCACAGAACGGACGTTTCAGTTTGTGGTGCGAGTCGTGAAACTGTGTCAGGTGCTGGATGGGAATCCTGGCGTTGCCCGGACGCTGTCAAGACAACTGGTACGTTCTGGGACCTCGATTGGTGCGGATGTGGAAGAATCACAAGCAGCTCAAAGCAGTGCTGATTTCGTACACACAGCAGTTACCGCTTGAATAAGCCACACTATTTGTCAGCGAAAGTGAATGTTTAGTACTGCACTTGTGGCTTACCAAGCTGAAAACCGCTAACAAACTGAAAATTGCGTTGAAGGAAGCTAGAGAAACGCAATACTGGCTCAAACTGTTAGTTGCGACTGAGATTGTGCCAGAATCTCGCTTGCTACCCCTACTGGCAGAAACGCAAGAATTGATCAAAATCTTAGCTTCGATCAAGTCAAAACGAAGCAGAACCGGTCTCGCTGAGCTTTTTGAACTTTGAATTTTGAATTTTGCGTTGGTTCGCGGTCGCGTGTTGTGGATAGCGAAGTTGGGCGGATTCTTAGGGCGCAAAGGGGATGGAGAACCGGGGGTGGAGACCTTATGGCGAGGGTTAGGAAAGCTGCATGAAATGGCAGCGACCTGGGAGTTGATGCAGGGCTAGGATGGAGTGCAATAAGGATAAAGTAAAGAGAGATGTGACAAAGGACAAAGCAGAGTGAAACAAGAATGAATTGAAGCAATTTTACAAAAGTACAAAGACCAGAAAAAGATAGTGTTCAAATAATACGCACTCTAAATATTAAGTGATCTGGGTTTCATCTTATTGTATAGTGTTTAGCTCACCCTAAGTAGTACGATTGAATAATTAATTAAATTAAAATTGGCTTATCTTCATATCTTATTAGCAGATAAATTAAGGATACTCAGTAAAAGGTGGTGTGAGGCGATCGTCTTTCTTTCAATTCAAAATTCGAAATTGAGAATTCAAAAAGGAGAATGATCGCGATCGTAGTATTGCTCTAATTCTGGGCGATCGCTGGGGTATTTTCTGTTTTTGGATTGAGCTCAATAGGATTCCGTGCTGCTTTTTGGATGAATGGGAGGAGTGGTGCAATCCGGCCCTTTGAGATCGGTTTTCAAGCCTAAGAGTTTTCAGCCGCTTGTTAGAGTGAAAGCTCGATCGCTCAAGGTTGACTTGTGGTGCCATGAGCTCAGCAGAATTTTAGAAATAGGTTCCAGTTGATTGCTTCAGAGCGCCTCCACTGGAGAAGCAACTCAACGGCTTTGAGCGTATATACAGAAATCTGTTCATCCTTATACTCCTCTGTTGGTGCGGGCTGCGCCATAGGTAGTCTATGCATCCGTCGTCAGATCTTGAGAAGTTGCTGAATATCTTGCCCGAAGAACTCCAGCAACGGTTAGCCAATCACCCGCAACGGGACCGCCTAGTAGAAGTCGTATTAGATTTAGGCCGTCCTCCGGAAGCCCGATTCCCGGCTCAAGCAGAATACTTGTTAGCGCAGGTCGTGACTCACGAGCAGTTGCAAGCGTGCATCGCTCGCGTGGGGCACTTCGGGGGAGATAACCGGGCTGGCATCGAACAAACCCTGCACCGCATTAGTGCCATCCGCAACCGCCGCGGGGAGATTATTGGCTTAACGTGCCGAGTGGGACGAGCGATCGCAGGAACCATCACAATGATTCGGAACCTGGTCGAAACCGGGCAGTCAATCCTATGACTGGGTCGTCCTGGGGTGGGCAAAACCACTGCCCTGCGAGAAATGGCGCGGGTGCTCGCCGACGACCTCAACAAGCGCGTCGTTATCATCGACACCTCCAATGAAATCGCTGGAGATGGGGACATTCCGCACCCCGCGATCGGACGTGCTCGGCGAATGCAAGTGGCGCATCCTGAATTGCAGCACCAAGTGATGATCGAGGCCGTGGAGAACCACATGCCCGAAGTAATCGTCATTGACGAGATTGGCACCGAACTCGAAGCCCTCGCCGCGCGAACGATCGCCGAACGGGGTGTACAACTTGTGGGTACCGCTCACGGCAACCAGCTCGAGAACCTGATCAAAAACCCGACCCTCTCAGATCTGGTCGGTGGCATCCAATCGGTCACTTTAGGCGATGAAGAAGCACGACGGCGAGGTTCTCAAAAAAGCGTCTTAGAACGCAAAGCGCCTCCAACCTTTGACATTGCCATTGAGATGCAAGAGCGGCAAAAGTGGGTGGTGCATGAGAGCGTCACCGATACAGTCGATCGTCGGTTGCGCGGACAGCAACCGGCCTTGCAAGTGGGGAACACCAACGAACAGGGGCAAGTCCTGATGAGCCGAGACAGCCCGCGAGTACCCTTGGGCCAGCGCTCGCCTCGTAGCCGTCAAACACCTACAGCCCCAACCCTGAGGCAACCCTCTGCCGGACGACTCCTACAGTTCCTCCACCCAACCG
Source organism: uncultured bacterium (assembly GCA_966211855.1). Classification (GTDB taxonomy): domain Bacteria; phylum Cyanobacteriota; class Cyanobacteriia; order FACHB-46; family FACHB-46; genus CBIHQL01. The sequence continues at coordinate 11,136 of CBIHQL010000046.1, read as the reverse complement.
AAGCAGATGCCTTCACAACCCTGCGTCCCCAGAGCTTGCTGCCTGATTTAGAAGCAGAAGTGATTCCGTCTGCTCAAGCCACAGCAGAGGCATCACTGGCCCTGTACCCGTATCAGATGAGCCGAAACTTAGTCCTGCAGGTCATCCAAGAACTGAACCTGCCCATTCAAATCGTCGGTGGCATAGAACGGGCAGATGCCATCCTCACCTTAAAAGCAAACTTGAGAAAACACGCCAACTTGCGCCGGATGGCTGAAGGGTATCAGGTGCCGCTTTACGTCGTCAAAGCCAACACCGTTGCCCAAATTGCCAAAACCTTGCAAGAGGCTTGTGGTAGGGAAGACAGCGCGATCGCCGCTGAAGACGAATGGGATGAATTGGCCTCGACTAGTCGCGAAGATGACGAGTGGGACGCCCTGGAAGAAGCACGCTTGGCCGTTGAGCAAGTCGTGATTCCCAAAGGAAAACCCGTCGAGTTACTGCCGAGATCGGCCCACGTGCGCAAGATGCAGCACGAATTCATCGAGCACTATCATCTGCAATCGAGCAGCTTCGGAGCCGAACCCAACCGTCGCTTACGCATCTACCCGGCTTAGTTGTCTATATATATGAGGGCGATCGCGTTTCTTGCAATTCAAGATTCAAAATTCAAAGTTCAAAAAGAAGCGATCGCCTTGTCTGTTTATATATGGATGGGCGATCGCTTTTCTATGAGTATTAGTAGGTTTGTGGATGGGCGCTTGCCAACTTCCCCCTCCGTTGCTGACGCTTCAACCGCTTCAGTTCACTATTGAGTTCGGTTTCACTGAATTTAAGGTATGCAAGGTTAGTTATTTATTTAGATTTTAGGGAATCCTAGCCAAGAAGAATTAATCCTCTGAAAAGTCTTATGGTGCAAGCATTGGCATTGTCTAGGCAAATTATTGCAAATTTTTTAGTTTTTGCAATGCTTATAACGTATTTATGGATGTTTGCACCAATGCCTGCCTTGGCTAACACCTCGCCAAATCTAGCTCAATTAGAAAAAGAGTTTATTGAACAAGCAAGGAAAATCCCTAGTGTCGCTGCTAGTGAAGCCGTGAGATTGAAAGACTTAACAGTTGAAGAATCTGCAAGGCTTTCGCAGATTGTTGTTGAGGAAGCGAGGAAACTACCAAGCTCAACATTGGCCGCTATAAATCGCTTGTCTAAACTACTTGCTGATGAAAAACTTATTGCTCATGCTCGGCAGTTCTCCGGTATGACATCAGGAACTTTTTGTAGAGCATATTTTGACGCCGCTCAAGGTATTGATGGTGCAGCATGGGCAGCAGTGGAAAAAGGTGCTGAAACAACTTTTGCAGTTGCAGAAGCAATATTGTCAGCCTCCGCGGCAGGAGCAGGATCGCTATCAGGTTACGCTGGTATTGCTTCAATTGTTTCTCATCTAGGTTTGGGTGGTATCACAACTTCTCTTGCTGGGCTTTTAGGCAGTAATGTGGCAGGAGCAGCGGCTACTTCAGTTGTTACAGCATCAGTAGGTGGTCCAGTTGTAATGGGGGCACTTTTGGCTGGCGGTGCTGTAGCAACAGCATATGGAACGTATGAATTGGGCAAGTTCAGTGCTGAAAAATTTGATGCCTGGGCAAACGCGTACTGTACACTCAGCGCAAACCTACCTTAAAAATTGCCTTATGGAAGTTGGTTTTACCCGAAGTCGTTACTCTAACCCCATCACCTCCTCTACAGGGAGACCTACCTGATTTGAGAGAGAGGAGAGAGGGGTGAGGAGTCAACGACTCACACAGCTGATCAACCCCTTCAAAGCGCTCTGAATCTGGTCATCCCAGGGCCGAGCGAGATTGGATAGTAGCCTTTCAAACTATTTCTATGTTTACTTGTAGAGAACCGATCGCAAATGTTCGGTTGTTCTCCTCCCCAGCCAGCGATCGATTCGCTAAAGTAGTGAGAGTGGACGGTGAATGAGTTGGGACGCAGACCTCAACGAAAAAGAACGGCAAACACCTCCACATAGTACGGTTGTCCTCCCCCACAGCGATCGCAAGATTCGTTAGAGTAGGGAAGTGAGGCAAAGAGTTAGCCGGTCAGCAAGTGAACCGATACTAACCGCCAGATTTACCACTATCTTAGATAACAACTTCAGCAGGCTCTCTAGTGAACCACTAGAGAGCCTGCTGGACATCATATCCAGCCAAGAACCTTGAAAATTGCATAGCAACAAAAATTCTGTCAGGTATAGCTATTGCCAGTCTGGTTAGGACGTAGACTGGTGATAAGAGTGATTGGTCTCCCACAATGGCAAAAGCTTACAGTTACGACTTCCGTCAGAAGGTGATGCAAGCCATTGAGTTAGACGGACTGAAGAGAGGTGAAGCCAGCGAGTTATTCAACATCAGTCGCAATACGATCAATCTCTGGTTCCAGAGGAAAGCCGAAACCGGAGACATTCAGGTCAAGCCGAGAACAACTCCTAGCCCCAGTCAGAAGATCACCGATTGGGAGAAGTTTCACGCTTTTGCCAAGGAGCATGAGGATAAAACTCAAGCTGAGATGGCGCAGTTGTGGGAAGGCGATATCAGTAGTCGCACGATATCACGAGCGCTGCAAAAGCTGGGCTTGACCCGCAAAAAAAGACGTACGGGTATTGCGAACGCGATGAAGCGCAACGGATGCAGTTCCAGCAACAGCTAGGTGAGCCGAAAGCAGCGCATCTGGTTTACGTCGATGAATCAGGGATGGATGAGCGCGATGACTATGAGTATGGTTGGTCTCCCGCAGGGGAGAGAGTCTATGGTCTCAAATCGGGTCGTCGTCAGGGTCGAGTCAACATGATTGCGGGGTACCGAAACGGCCAACTGATTGCTCCATTCACAGTCGAAGGAGCCTGTAATCGAACTGTGTTTGAAACATGGTTAGAAAGCTGTCTCATCCCAGTACTGCAACCTGGAGAATGGGTGATTTTGGATAATGCCACTTTCCATCATGGCGGACGAATTGCTCAACTCATCCAAGCAAAAGGGGCTCAAGTGATTTACTTACCGCCCTATTCACCAGACCTGAATCGCATCGAAAAGTGTTGGGCATGGTTAAAGGGTCGCATTCGCAAACAACGACGCAACTCGACTAGTTTGCGTGAAGCGATGGAGATTGTTCTCAAGGAAGTTGCGTCCTAACTCCTATGGCGATAGCTATGAGACTGGCAACAATGGCAGGTTGCTGTGAGTCTTAACATCCCGGCGATCGCAGTTTCCGACTATGAGCCTTCTTCTTCCCGATCTTGACGGCACCCTTCGCGAACCCTTGAGCGGTCAGCCGTATTTTCAGAATCCCCAAGATCAGCAGCTGATTGTAGGGGCAGACGTGGTGCTGCAAGGTTATCCAGCTGATTGGATCATCGTGGGTATCACCAATCAAGGCGGTGTGGCTGTGGGGCACAAATCCATCCAGCAATGTATCCGAGAACAGCAATATACCCTACAACTCATACCCCAACTGAAAGAAATCTACTTTTGTCCTGACTTTGAAGGCAGAAAATGCTTCCGAGTGACTCGCCACAACGCGCACAACCATAGCCAAACCAGATGGTTCCGCCAATACCGCAAACCAGGCCCCAGCATGCTGAGGTTGGCGATGGTCAGACACAATCATTTACCCGAAAACTGCTTGTATGTCGGCGATCGCTCGGAAGACGAACAAGCCGCCCAACGAGCTGGCGTGGCGTTTGAATGGGCTTGGGCTTGAATAGCACGGCATCAAGCTGAAATGGCTTTGAAGATTTAGGAGTAAACCGCATCATGACTCACGCAAGCGATCGGTTGGAAGACGACATTAACCCAGAACAACAAGACGATTATTTTGACGAAGCTCTAGCAATCGCGGGTCATGCCCCCAAATCCAGCCCTGTCTCTGCCGACCTCCAAAATCAGGGACAACAGGATGATCATTTTGATGAAGATTTAGCCGCCAGCGATCGCCCCCCTCAGCCAGAGAGCGAGAGCGAAGCTGCATTCTGGTAGTGACTAACCACGCAACCCTTTTAGATCCAAAAGTTTCAAACCCAAAAGTAGTTAAACAGAGTTTCTTTGGCAAACCTCAATTAGATTTAAAACCATGACTGATCCATCTTTGTCAGATCCAGCAGCAACCCCAGACCGAGCTGTCATTGCCTCCGAGGAAGCCCCAACCCCATGTACCGACAAATGTAGCGGGGAGCGCCATGCTAGATGCCCAAGCTGCAGCGGGAGGAACCTAACCCCAGGGAGAGCCAGTGGACGCTCCAACTGCCACTAACTTTTCAGGAGCAACCACAGTCGGTGATCCTCAGACGACTGGGGTTACCACTAGCCAGGGAGTTGGCACTTCTGAGGAGCAATCCTTAGAACAGGGGCACATCAACTTGCAGCATGATCCAGATGTTCCAGAGCCGGAGATGTCAGGGAACCTGCCAGATACAGATCCCGTTGGCCTCCCCATCGATCCAGAAACGAATCTCCCTAATTAAGCAACCAAACCATTCCCAGAGAATTGCTCCCCCCAACCTACCTGCTCAGGGTGATTGGAGGGAGCAACCCGTATTAAACGTGACCCAAATCCAGTAGATTTGCACCGCCCATCACGGACGATCCTCCTGATCTAGTACGGTTTCTTCCCTCTCCACCTACCCACAGACTGGCTAGAGTAGATTTAGTGTCAAAGGCGAATCTCAGATGCTGACAGGCCCTAATTTGGGTGATCTAACCGAGCTCTCCTGAGAAGGTTTGAAGAGGAAGATTTTGAACGTGATAAAACAAGGGCTTTTAGCAGTCATTCTGGCATTTTTGGGTTTTATGGTCGCACTGACACTCTCCACTTAAGGTTCTCCTCCCATCAATCAGCTTTATGTGTTTGGTGACAGCCTCTCAGATGTAGGAACCGTGTTTCGAGCCACTGGCGGGATGTATCCATCTCATCCCACCTACTATCAAGGACGCTACTCGAATGGCCGCGTCTGGGTGGAATATCTGGGCGATCGCCTCGCTTTATCGAGTAGCCAAATGCATAATTTTGCTTATGGAGGCGCTACAACCAGCAGCGATCGCAACAGTTTAGTTCCTGGTCTCCTAAGCCAAGTCAAATCATTTAGCCAAACCCATCAAAAAGCGGATTCTAAGGCTCTGTATGTATTGTGGGCAGGGGCCAATGATTATCTGCAAGGAGTTAGCAGTACCAATGGCCCGATCGAGAACGTTACTCAAGCGATTGCCTCTCTCAACCAAGTGGGAGATCAAAAGATCTTGGTAGCGAATGTGCCAGACTTAGGCTAGCTCCCTTCGACGCGCCACGGATCTCAATCAGGGACTCTGAGTGCCTTAACCCAAGCGCACAATCAAGGGTTGCGGCGATCGCTCAAAGTATTGATTCAACCGCTCAAAGTATTGATTCAACAACATCCTGATTTACAGATTGCGACCCTAGATGCTAATACACTCTACCGGGAAGCGATAAGGGCTACGCCCTCGCAAGCGACCACAAATCCAGCCAAATTTGGCTTCACGAATGTCACCAGCGCCTAACGACTAAAGGTTTGCGCCAAGGCTTGATCAATGAAGGCAACATCTGGGCCATAAGCGCCCATGATCACATCCCAAGTTTGCCGTCGCGAATCTACCGCCAAAACCAGCGCCCCCACAGAATCAACGAGATGATGCAGAATCTTCAGTGCCCCTTCCGCATCACCCCCCGCCCCATGGAACATCAAAATCAAAGGAGCCGGGCGATCGCCTCGATAGCTCGTCGGCACATAGAGAACACCATCGCGTTGACCATCTAACTTGAGGGGATGCAACCCCGAGGTTCCGGTTTCTGAAGGTTGGGAAGGCCGGGAACGCAACTGTCCTGAGCTGGCTGGGTTAACTGGCTTAGAAGTTCGCATAGCTCGTAAGTTTTGACCCTGGCAATGAGTGAGTTGAGAAACCGCGATCGGCAAGACAAACCCAGTCATGCCCCACCGTAGGAGCCGTCGTCTAGTCCAGTGAGAACTTAGGCTGGGGTGATGACTCATGGCGATCGCGAGCCTCCCAGTGGGAGCAGTGGCTCAATCAACGTAACCTGACTTGAGAGGGTGAAGAGCCTGTCTTCAAGCTAAGGTGCGTCCTAGCTGCCGACCTTGATCCTCAGAGAGATTCGCATTGGTTGCTTAGTGTTCAAAGGAGCGATCGCCGTTCAATTCAAATCAAAATTCAAAAAGGAGATTGTCTCCTGACGTTCTCAAGAATTGAGCGAAACGAGCTGAGCAATTTTGGAGAGATCTGGGTGTTTGCGGTTATGCCTCGACCCTAAATGGTGTTGGTCATGATGCTGTTCTAACTCCTCCCTCATTTCCTCAAAGACTGTGCTGACATTATTTTGATTGGCAGACAACCCATTAGCCCGTAGGAGGGTTTGGACAAGGGGAAAAGAGATATACCACTTTTCATTGAGAGAGCGATCGCCCTGGTTGTTGAAATCCATGATGGCCTGAACCGCGCGACGAATATGCTCGAGAGCTTGGTCTCCAGGGAGGCGTTTGCGAGGGGGCTTAGAAGGAACCGCCTGAGATGGAGTTGCCGAATTTGTCGCAGGAGCGGACTGACGGAGATTGGCTGCTGGGTCAGTAGTGGCAGGGGGTTTTGTCGCGACTGAAGGGGAGATAGCGATCGCCTGTTGATTAGCTTGACCAGAGCGATCGCCGATGAGGAGATTGCGAAACGCCTCCAGCTTGTTGGTTGCCAAGTCACGTTCTTGTTGAAGCCGCTGATTTTCCTGTTGGAGTCCTTCCAATTCGGGTGATTGACTACCTTGGTTCACTTTCGCGATCGCCGCATCACGCTCTTGTCGGAGCGTACAAACTTCCTGTTCTAGTGCCTCGATCCTGCCCGTGAGCCAAGCCAAAGTTCGGGCCTGGTCTACCAGAGCGATCGTGAGATGGGGATCGCTAGGCGGTGTGGGCGTTGGTGTTGGAGCCGGAAGCGCTTCGTGACTCGACAACTCAGTGAGCGATCGCCTCTCCTCAGGTTCTGCTAACAGAGATAGTAACTCTGCCAGTGCAGCCTCATAGCTGAGCCCCACTGTGCCAGCCTTACCGCGAATCTCAAGGCCAAAGTTGGCGGCCACCGAACGTAGCAAATCAGCATCCACCGACACAGACTTCCGCCGTGGGCGCAGTTTGGTGGGAGCGGTTTCAGTCGGAGTCGCCTCTGCAACTGCGGCAGCTTCAATTCGGGTGTCAGGCATAGTAGCGCTCTCCTTTTGACTCACAGGTTGAGATTGGAATAATTCAAGGACTTCGACGTTGCGCTGAGTGAGCTTCATTCCTCGGTTAGGATTTACAGTTTCAAAAGGCATGGGATCTGGGGCAGCGATCGCGCTCAAGAAAGCAGCTTCCTCAATCGAGAGTGGACAAAACCAGTGAATAGCCAAGCAACTGTAGAGGGCTCTCAACGCCTCAACACTGTGAAGCGGTACCAAATCTTGAAAGGAGCGATCGCCCACCGCCTGAACGGCCTCTTCAACGTCTTCCCAGGGGAGCGGTGAGAGTTGGCGAAACTGCATCCAAGCCGAGAGCACCTGGTTAGCAGTGGTGAGGGTGGGAACTTCGATCCCCTCGACCAGAATGGAGAACCCAGTTTTTGGAGCCGGAGTTGCCGATAGTAGGGTATTGATGGTTCGCCCCGTCACCAGCAGTAATCCCGTTGCCACCTCTTCCCACTGCTTGGAGAACAAGAGGCGATCGACCGCGCGATAGAGGAGAGCATTGATAGTGCCTTGCTCTAGCCTCAGGCAAGCCGCTGGAGACTCATCTGTCACGATTGAACCTGAGTCTTCATCGTTCACCATCGCTGATGCCTTCTGAAACACCTCTAAGATTTCTACTCCTGGCAATCCCAGCTTCACGCCTGGTTGACCAGGAGAGCGATCGCGAATGAGATAGTCATCATAGTTTTGCCGAGCCGAGTAATTGGGAATCTTCTGCCCATCGTCCGTCAACTTGAAATGCCCTTGAATCTCCGCCTTAAAACGATGGTCAGGCACCCACTGGGGCTTGTAGTAGTAAGTCGCAATCTCCGCATATACCGCCCGAAACAGGTGAGTGTAGAGCCGTTCCCCATCATCATTCTCCGCCTCCCGCCCTGGCACTAGGTCTGCAAAGTGCTGACGACAAGCATGGGGCACCCCCGAATACCGAGCATTAATGCGTCGCTTGAGATGGTTATCCGGTAGGTTGAGTGCTTTGAGATCCTCAATCTTCCAAGCCTGTTTCAGTCGCGCGATCGCCTGCAACACTTGTTCTGCTGGAGCTAAGGTTGGGATTTCAAACGCTAGCCCCACCTCCCCCCGACGCTTCACCGCTTCCGAGAACAACAAACTACAAGCCGTCTTCGGTTTGAACTGAGACAGGAGAATCTCACTAATGCGGCGTCCGACTAAAACTGCCAAACCTGCCGCCACCTCATCTGGGCGATCACTCTCCAGGAGCGCGATCGCCCGCTCCACCAATTGATTTGCCTGATGACTGGTAAAGAACTTATTTTCCCGAGCATTGAGCCGACTGGCCTGCTCATTGTTCATCATCGTATAGACGCTTGAAGGCAGCAGGACATGAGCGATTGCGGGATGGTCTGGATGAATCACCCGTAAAGCATTAGCAATATCCGTGCGTCGATTTTTCTGCTGACTAGGCGTGATCAGCTTTTGAGCTACAAATATCTGGTCAATCTGAGCTGCCCAAGCCACGGCTTTCTCCTGCGCATCAGGCGTATGGGTCGAGAGATCCCACACTTGAGGCAATAGCTTTTCCAGCGCCTTTTCTAGCCATCTCGTTTTGGCTTGAGCTGCAGCTGTATGGAGCAGATCTAATTCCATTACGGTTTGAAGTAACTAGAGATATTATATTATTAATTGAATAAGATAATGATAAACTTATCACATTATGCTAATCACGAAATAACTTAAACTCAATGCGGCACTTCACTGCCATTTGGATGGGAAAGCTGGCATGCGGGTGGCTGAGCATCTCATTGGCTTCTTTGGCTTTCGCCCCATCAATCCAACTCACCGTGATGTGCGGATGAGAATTGGTACAGAAGAGTTTGACCCACCAAGGCAATTTGACCGCGATCGCTTGAGCGCGGTGATTATGAGCTACTGCCTGAGCGATAAGGGCTATGCCCTCGCAAGCGACCGCGACAAAGTGGATCCCCTCCAGCCAAAACCACCAGCAACGGTCAGCCCCATAGCGGAGAGTAATGTGGTGAGGTTGACCGTTGGGGTAGAGCGGAGTCACGGGAAGCTCAGATTGTAGTCTTGCCCAAAGAATGCCTTTCATGGAAGTTGAGGAGTGATCACAGGGCTCACCTCGCCCCAAAGCCCTGGGCCTTCGGACGAGATTTCTGGTTGTATTTGATGCGATCCTTGAGATTCGCAGGCTTGGCTCCTAACTCTTGGCTAAGTTTCTGCTTCATCGCTCTAAACTCGTCTATTGGAGGTGGCAGCTCATCGAGGATCGTCAAGCGCACCCGGCTTCCTGGAGCCACCTCCCCGACCAAAACGCGAGCCGTTGCCTCTACAACCTTCCCCATCGACTGCCCTTCCACGACTTCTGCTGGAGTAATGGGACGAACATAATAATCGGTTTCTGGATGCTGAAGAAAGAAGTCACGGTCTTGCTGCATCACCTGCTCCAATTGCTCAGCCCATTCTGGGGGAGTTGAGTATGAGCATCTTCTTGAGTGGCACCCGTATTGGGGTCAAATGAGAGCGTATAAGTCATAGCAGTATCGCGATCGCACTGTCTCCATTGTGCCCTAGCTCTGGAAAGGGCGATCGCTCTGATTTCATCGAGCGGCTTCAGGACTCCTCGCCTACAGTCGCTAAAGGTAATCGCATCGCTTCCGCATTGAGAAGCCCAGCGATTCTCTTTCAGAGACACTACGTAAACGCCATTTCTAGAACCATATTTCTAGGAGATATCGAGTTTCTTGAGCATAAGCCAGCAAAGCCCGTTGGAGGCGCTGCGGTAAAGCCGCCAGAATCATTTTCGTGGCAACTGGGCTTAGGTGCTCATCGCTGGGGTCTGGATATAGATCTGTGCTGAGAGTTTGCATCACTCTGTTTTAGGGGAGCTGATGTGATCAAGTTGAGTTGTGGCAAAGCAGCCATTGCCCTCAGTTCCAACCTCACTGGCTTGGTAAATGCGATCGCTGGGAGCCGATGAGGTAAGTTTGAGGGAGCGAGGAAGAGGATTTATGAGCGATCCGCAGCTGCTGGAACTGCACTATGTGTACATAGCTCGTTGTGCCAACGGTTCCTTGTACACCGGTTATAGCAAAAATGTGAAGCAGCGAATTGCGGGTCACAATGCTGGCAAGGGGGGACGCTACACCAGAGCCAACCGCCCCGTAGAACTGCTCGTCTGTTGGTTCTTCCGGAGTAAAACAGAGGCATTGAAGACGGAGTATGCAATTAAACAGCTGCCCCGTCAAGCAAAGCTTACTTTAGCAGCAGGCAGGTATGTTCCTGAGTGGTTAGACACTTCCCTGACATAAGCAAGGGTATCAGAGCGATCGCACCTAAGACAAAACACAATATCTTTCAGAATAGAAGCTTGAGAATTCATGACAGGAAGATGATCTTTTGTTCTTAAACAGGATATCTTTTCAGATAGAGTTACTTTGTAAAATCCAAGCTTGGAAAGCCTTCTGAGTATCCCAATTGGGATCGCTACTGATGCTACAGAGATAGAGCCATCTCAAAATGTTGATGTTGGACAATAGAAGAAAAGGCTGAGCAGGTGGAAGAAGATAGGAGATCGGACTATTATCTCTTGTTTATCTTATTGTATGCGTCTGGTATTTAATCCTTAGCTCATCTGATTTGAATAAGTTATGTGAAATTATGATTCAATCTTGGTTCTGACTGGAAAGCCTTGCGCAGCAGTATATTCACATGTCAAGCTTAAATAAACTAAGAAACATACATCAAAATTCCTCATGATTTAAATTTCTTATCGCTCGTGTCTCTGATAAAGTAAGATATTTACTTGTGTCTGACTTTATCAGCTAGGTGGAAGAAGAATGAAACAAAGTGGAAAGCTAAAACTACTGCTGTGTAATGGTTTCA
>CBIHQL010000045.1:0-13994 GCA_966211855.1 uncultured bacterium | reverse complement strand
GCTTTAGTGCATGACTACCTGCGAGAGTATGGCGATGCTGAGCGTGTGCTTCAGGTGATCCATCGGCTTTACCCCCAGGCTCCCCTTTATACTGCATTTGTCGATCGCGCAGGGTTAGGAGAAGATGCCAAACGCTTTGATCACTGGGATATCCGCACCACAATTGCACAACAGATTCCTGGCATTACTCAGTACTATCATTATCTACGGAGTTTTATCCCTTATTTTTGGGAGATCCTCGATTTATCAGAGTTTGATTTGGTCATTTCATCTTCGGGCAATTTCTTGAGTAAATCGGTGCTGACTAAGGCAGAAACTTTGCATGTGAGTTATTGCCACACTCCACCCCGCTATCTCTGGGAGCGATTACCTGAGCGATCGCCAAGCACCGCACAACATTGGTATAACACTTGGGCAGATACTCGACTCCGCCGCTATGACTTTTATGCAGCGCAACGAGTCGATCGCTATATCACTACGTCTCAAAAAGCAGCCCGTCGCATTCATAAGTTTTACAGTCGTAGTGCCGAGGTTATTCCGCCACCCATCAACGTGCGAGGAGAAGGTACAGCGGGCGATCAATATTATCTTTATGTCGGCCCCCTCACCCGTCAGCAGCAAGTAGATTTGGTCATTCAAGCTTGCACCCAGCTCGATCGCCCCTTGTGGGTCGTGGGGACAGGTAAAGATGCTGCATATCTAGATTATTTGCGCAGCTTGGGCAGTGCTCAGATTCGGTTTTTGGGTGCTGCACCTGACACTGCAATGACAGAACTGTATAGTCAAGCAAAAGCCTTAATCTATCCTTGTGAAAGTGCTGATTTTAGCCGTGAAGCTGTGGAAGCAATGGGACACGGTATCCCTGTGATTGCATCTGCCCGGAGTGGTTTGCGAGAGGCAATTCTTGATTTCCGCACAGGTCTTTTATTTGCTCAATCCACCGTGGAAAGTGTTGCTCAAGCGATCGCTCAGTTTGAAGGGCTGCGGTTTTCATCTTTAGCCTGCATCGAGCGCGCCGAAGAATTTGCTGAGTCGGTTTTTGTGTCTAAACTAGAATGGTTTATCGCCCAAGCCCTAGACACGCACAGATTGTTCGGCACTAAACCAGAAGAGGAAGATTGAGAATTATTTGATCAGGTTCAGCTCTGTCTGTTGCTCAGCGGGCTGTTTCAATACAGTTTGTAGAGTTTCCAGTAAGTCTTCAATCGTAAAGGGCTTGGCAACAAAGCTGGTAATTCCGCTGGCCTCTCGCAATTTATCGTTAGCCACAAATCCACTAATGGCGATCGCTTTGAGCTGTGGATTAATCTCTTGAAGGGCTCGAACTGTCATTGGCCCGTCCATAGAGGGCATCATCATATCAACGAGAACGACCGTTATTTTATGTTTATATTGAGCATACAGTGAGATGGCTGCAACTCCACTGCTGGCTGTTAACACATTATATTTATAGGCTTCTAGGGAGAAGCGAATTGTCTCTAAAATTTCCGTTTCATCATCTATCACTAAAATCCACTCTTCATTTCCATTGAGTAGATGCGGAGGTTCTGCTGGTGAAGTAACAGAGACTTCTAAAGCTGGCAAAAATACTCTAAATTCGGTTCCTTCACCAACCTTGCTCAGCACATCAATGAAGCCTCCATGACTTTTGACAATGCCCCTTACCGTGGAAAGTCCTAACCCTGTTCCTTGACCAATTTCTTTAGTGGTAAAAAACGGCTCAAAAATCTTATCGACAATTTCGGCTGACATGCCCGCGCCGGTGTCTTTAACCGTTATGCAAATATAAGCACCCACAGCGGCATCAAGATGCATACGAGCGTAGTGCTCACCTATCTCGATGTTTTCGGCAGAAATGGTAAGTGTGCCGCCCTCTAGCATGGCATCACGAGCATTGACGACTAGATTCATCAGAACTTGATGCAGGTGAGTTGCATCTCCAGACACTAACCACAGCGATGGCTCTACCTGAGTCAACAGTTCAATAGATTTAGGAAAGGTCTTCTCGGCAACTTGTTTCACTTCATGGATCAGATGTTTGACTTGCACGGTCGTCCGCTTGCCCTCTACGCCACGCGCAAAATGAAGCACCTGCTTGACCAATGCAGCACCCCGTCTGGTGTTAGATTCCATGATTTTGAGTAGATGCTGACTCTGCTCATCAGCATGTGGAAACTTCAACTGCAACAGTTGAGCTGTGGTCAAAATGGGTGTCAAGATATTATTGAGATCATGAGCTATACCACCAGCAAGCGTACCCAAGCTTTCGAGCCGTTGCGTCCTTAGAAACTGACTCTCAAGTTGTTTCTTCTCGGTAATATCTGTATTGACCGTTAAGATTGACTTGGGCTGCCCCTGTGCATCGCGCACTAGAGTCCACCGACTGGCGACAATAATTGCTTGACCCTGTTTGGTAACCTGATGCAGTTCACCATGCCAAGCTCCATGTTTGATCAGACTTCTATGAGCGACTTCAAGTTGCTTGATTGATTCTGGTTGGTACAAAAGGTGATCTGCGTTTTGCCCGATCGCCTCTTCTAGACTCCATCCGTAGACTCCTTCTGCACCTTGATTCCAATACTGAATTTTATTGTTGAGATCTCGGACGAGAATGGCATCTGTTGTGATGTTAAGCAGAGCCGCCTGTTCACGAATTTTTTCTTCTGCTTGCTTGATCTGTGTTAGATCAAGAACAAAACTAACGATCGCTTGTTGCGATTCATCAAGCAAAGCTCCACCAATCATGACTGGAATCCGGGAGCCATCTTTGCGAAAATATTCTTTTTTAAAAGCGCTGAATGCTCCAGTATTGCTCAACTCTGTCATTGCTACTTCATTGCAAGCGGCATATTCTGGAGGCGTCATTGCCTGCCAATTGAGGCCAGCTTCTAAATCAGTGCGATCGTAGCCAATAATCTGGAGAAAAGCATCATTAGCATCGAGCAGAGTACCGTCTAGCTTGCTAAAGAGAACACCAATTACATTAGATTCGATCAAACGTCTAAATCGAGCTTCGCTGCGCTGTAGGGCTTTGAAGGCTTGCTCACGTTCTTCTTCGATTTGCTGGCGTTGTCGAATCTCTTTTTCTAGCTGCTCATTTTGCTCGGTTAATCGTTTCGTCAGATTCTGCAAGCGAACATGAGTATTGACTCGCGCTAAAACTTCTTCGTGATGGAGCGGTTTGGTGATGTAATCGACGGCACCAAGATTTAAGCCTTTAACTTTATCAACGTTGTCGCTGACAGCCGTCAAAAAGATGATCGGAATCTCTTGAGTTGCTAAGTTATTTTTTAAGCGACGGCATGTTTCAAAGCCATCTATACCGGGCATGAGAACGTCTAACAAGATCAAATCGGGCGGAGCATATTCTGCCAGGGCGATCGCGATTTCCCCATCTTCAGCCACTACCACTTTGAAGCCATCCACCTCTAGCAAATCGAGTAGTACGTCTAAATTTGTAGGGGTATCATCTACAACTAAAATGACACCTTTTTCAGCAAGCCCTGCATTCATGAATACCTCTTAAAATTGCTTCAAAAACTCTAAAATCTGCCGTCCCTTAAATCCTTTAGCAAGTTGCCGTAAATGGGCGGCAAAAGGGCTCCACTCCTGATTTGTCTCTTCTAACTGTGTAGCTCGTTTAGCGATCGCTCGTAAATCTCCTCGCATGGCTAAATCTAAGAAAATAGCGACCTCTTCTGCAGGCGGCACCAAGAAATCAGTAGATGACAGAGAAGCACTGGCTTGCCCCTTTTCCTGTAGTTCCCTCTCTTTAGAGAGTTCCCCAATTTCACTCACACTTTCGCAGATCCATTCCAGCTTTAAGTGTTCTTGCAGTTTCTGAAGCAGCTCTCCTTCGCGAACAGGTTTTGCCAGAAAATCGTTACAACCCACTTTGATGCTCTGTTTCTGATCAAACTCAAAAACGCTAGCCGAAACCGCAATCACAACAGTATCTTTGAGAGTTGGCATCAATCTCAGACGGCGTGTAGCCTCAAAACCATCTAGATTGGGCATTACCAGATCCAGCAAGATGACATCAGGCCGAAATGCTTCTGCTTTATTTAGCCCATCTTCACCATCCACAGCATCTAGCACCTCAAAGCCCAATGGCTCTAGGAAACCGAGGAGAATAGAGCGATTAGTCGGCTTATCATCTACAACTAGAATCTTGCGCTTTTCACCCGTAAACCCAGTAATGCTGCACTTTATGGCAGTAGTACTCGTTGACGAATCAGCAACGGGTAGGTCTAAATCAAACCAGAACGTGCTGCCGACCCCCAAGGTGCTTTTGACTTGAAGGGTGCCACCCATCATCTCAATGAGTTGACGGCTGATGGCTAAGCCTAAGCCTGTACCTTCAGTTTTGCGACTATTTTCGCCCACCTGTTGAAATGGCTGAAAAATCTCATCAAGCTCATTCGCAGCAATGCCAATACCAGAGTCTTCGACTTGAAAGTGCATCTTCTTGCCGTCATAACCCACTTTAAAGGCGATCGCTCCGGTTTCAGTAAATTTGATGGCATTACCCAACAGATTTAACAAAACCTGACGTAACCGTTTGTCATCGGCTCGAACCACCTTAGGCAAGGGAGACAAAGGCTGATAGAGCAGCGAAATTCTTTTTTGTTCAGCCTTAATTTTGCAAATTTCTGCAATACTTTGTAAAAACTCATCAAAATGAAACTCTCGTGGATATAGTTCCATTTTACGAGCTTCAATTTTGGAGAGGTCTAAAACGTCATTAATTAATGTCAGTAGGTGTTCTCCGCATTGATGAATGATTGAGATGCGATGCTGTTGCTGCTCGGATAAAGTTGAGTCTTTTTGACAAATTTGGGTATATCCTAAAATGCCATTTAGCGGCGTTCGGAGTTCGTGACTCATGTTTGCCAAAAACTCACTTTTAGCCCGATTGGCAGACTGAGCCATTTCTTCGGCTCGTTGGCGATCGCGTACCTCTTGCTGAAGCTGTACCGTGCGTTCTGTAACTTTTGCTTCCAGGGTTTTACTGTAGTCTTCTAATTGTTCATGCGATCGCTTTAGATCAGCATTGACCGTGGCTAAATCTTGATAGAGCCGAGCGTTTTCAATGGCGATCGCGGCTTGAGAAGATAAAAGCTGTAAAACTTCAACCCGTTCTGCGGTAAACGCACCTGTCATCAAATTGTTTTCTAAATAAAGAATGCCAATCAGCTTACCTTGATAGACAATCGGCGCACATAAAATAGATTTGGGTTGCTGAGTCAGAATATAGCTATCTGTGGCAAACATCCCTTCACGAGTCGCATCATTGAGAACTACACTCTCCTGTGCTTGCCGGACATAATTAATCACAGATAGGGGTAGCTGACTCGTCTCTATCGGAATGGATTGTTGAACCGTAATTTCATCTCGGTCAACTCGGCCTGTTGCTTCAATCAAGAGTTTCGAGTCTTGCTCTAAAATTAGTACCCCGACTTCTGCACCAGCATTTTCTAGCAAAATCCGCATCAATGTGGTTAGCAACTTGTCTAAAACTATTTCACCCGCAAGAGCTTGTGCTGCTTTCATGACCGTGGCTAAGTCTAGGCTGTGCTCAGCTTCAGGATGATTGGTGGTTTTCTGAAAGCTTGTCACCTGCGTGCGGCTTTTTGTTGAAGTGCCGACAAAAAATTGGGAATACTTTTTTTCTAAATCCTCGACCTTAGCTTGGGCACCCCAAACCTGATAGGCATGGTAGGCTTTTTGCAGATGGAGTTGGGCGATCGCTTCTTTACCCCAAGCCAGATAAAACTTAGCTGCCAGCTCATTTGCCAGGGCTTCTTCATTGATATATTTATTTTGCTTAGCCAGGGCGATCGCTCTGTCGTAACTATCGATCGCTTCTAACCTCTCGCCCAAAACTCGGTGTCGCTCTGCCTCTACCAAATAGTATTTGTGCAGATGGTTCATTGGAGCATGATGCGCCCACACCTGCATTTTTTCCTGATTCGCTTGAACTCGACTCAAAATGTCTTGTTGCGTAGACTCTAGACTCTCAGCATACATAGCCAGGCGTACTAGAGAGTCATAAAAATAGAAAACAACGACTGTTAGCTGACCCGTAGATGCACCGAAAGAACTTTCTACTAGAGGGATAGTCTGTAATGCTTCTGAATAACTTTCAAAAACATAACAAAGTATCAGCTTTTGCAAACACAAATAGTGAATTGCCAGTTGGTTGTTGGTTTGCTGGTGTATTGGCAGCATCTCCTCTTCATCATAGACTTCTCCCTTTATCTGGCAAAGATTTTGGCTTTTGCCCATCATGTTTAAGACAGCCTGCCAACAGATTTTTGTATTATTGAGGGCTGTTTCCTGATTGATTTTTTCAACGGCTCCTGCATAAATTGTCAGATCTCGTTCGAGTTGCACCAGTGGCTTGCCTGCGAAGAACGAGTAATGACTCCAGACCATCACAGCATAGCTAGCATATTCCAAATCTCCCGTTTCTAGCCCTTTGGAGAAAACAGAGAGGAAGGGTTCTAAAGTATCCTGAACAGGGGCTTTCCAATGCTGAACGGCAGCATAGACCAAGTGACGTGTTTTGGCTGCGATTTCCTCGGCATTTAGCTTTGCCACAAGACGTAAGGCTACCTGACCAAACTCGTAGCCTCGGTCAATATCTCCTGCAACTCCGCAAAGCAACAGACTATACAAGGCATAGGCAAAAGGGGAGACTGAAGCATTGCCATAATGCACTGACAAATCAACCTGTTTGCATACTGTCAAAGGCACCAAAGAGGGCATCCCAGAATAGCAGGCAGAGAATATGCTAGACAGAATTCTAATGGCTGCTAATTGGTGGGGATCGGTCATTTCGGGGAGATTGATTAAATCCTCAGTGTGGATGCTGTGCAAATTTGTCGCTGTCTCTCCTAGTGCCTGACCAATATCAGATGGGTTTGGCGAGTCAGGGAATTCTATCCCGAATTGTTTTAAAACTTGTAATCCTGTGTTTAATGCTTCCAGTAGCTGGTTCCGCCCCATATAAGCTTGAATCTGAATTTCGTATACCTTGACGCTATCCAGCAAGGTTCTAGCGCAGTTTTGGACAACTTCAGCCAAGCTCTGCATTGTTTCTAAGGAACCGTTCAGAAATGCTGCCTCTGCTGCTTCGGTATAGAGAGATAATGTCAAATCATAATCAGTATCCCAACTAAAGTCTCCTAACAAGCTCAAACCAGCTTGCAAATATCTCATAGTCGCAGCATAAGCCGTGGCTGCTTTGGCTTTTTGGCCTGCAACTAGATTGATTTCAGCGATCGCAATTCGCTCAGCTTCATCCGCAATTAAATTAACTCCTAAATTAAGGTGATCGACAATTTCAAATATCTTTTCTGACAACGCTTCTGGCGGCGTATTTTGCCACAGCAGACGACCGATCTGTAAGTGAGTTGCTTGTTTAGAATTCTCATCGATCAACGCATAGGCTGCTTGTTGCACCCGGTCATGCAGAAACCTAGCTTCCAAATTGGCTATATCTGCATCTATTAGATTGGGTATCAAGGTTAATTCAGCAGTTGATAGTAACAACCCTTCTGCGATCGCTGGTGAAAGATCTTGATAAGTACAAGCTGGCGATCGCTTATAAATTGTTGCTAGAGTCTGCAAGTCAAACTCGTTACCCACACAAGCCGCCAACTGTAATACCTGCTGAGTTGATTCAGGTAGTTTTCGCAACTTCTGAATCATCAACTCCACTACATTATCTGTAATATCTAGTGCCTTAATTTGCTCAATATCCCATCGCCAGTGAGATTTACTACCATTAGCAGCATGATTGAAGCTCAACAAGTTCTCTTGATACAGCGTCTTCAGAAATTGATTAACAAAAAAAGGATTTCCTGATGTTTTATGAATCACCAACTCAGCTAAGGGTTGAACAGAAACCACATCACTGTGAAGTGTGTCAGCAATGAGATGGCTAATGTCTATGAGAGTTAAAGGAGCAAGAGTAATCTCATGAACAGCAACAGCTTTAGCGCGCAATGAATCCAAGGTTATGATTAAGGGATGACTGAGACTGACTTCATTGTCTCGATAGGCTCCAATTAGAAACAAATAACCTATTTCTGAATCAGTTAAAATCACATCTAATAACTTCAATGTTGCCGAATCAGACCACTGCAGATCGTCCAAAAATAAAACTAATGGATGCTCTGCCGCACAAAAGACTCGGATAAACTTTTGAAAGACTAAGTTAAATCGATTTTGCGCTTCTGTAGGTGGTAAGTCTAAAGCGGCAGGTTGCTTACCTATAATCCGTTCCACCTCTGGAATCACATCGATAATTACCTGAGCATTGTTACCCAAAGCAGCCAACAGCTTAGTCCGCCATTGATTCAATTGGATTTCGCTCTCGGTCAAGAGTTGTTTGACTAATGATTGAAAGGCATTGATGATTGCAGAGTAAGGAATATTGCGTTGAAATTGGTCAAATTTGCCAGCAATAAAGTATCCTTTCGTGCCAACAATGGGTTTACGAACTTCATTCACCAACGATGATTTACCAACTCCTGAGTATCCCTTAACGAGCATAACTTCCGTTTTGCCAGCGCTCACCCGATCGAAGGCAGTCATTAACACACTAACTTCGCGATCGCGTCCATATAGCTTCTCTGGAATCGAAAATTGACTACATAAGTCGCACTCTCCTATCAGGAAGTGAGCGATCGTGCCAGAAGTTTGCAGCCTCTCTAAACACATTTCCAAGTCTGCTTTCAGACCCAGGGCGCTTTGATAACGCTCTTCTGCCGTCTTCGCAAGCAGTTTCATGACAATGTCAGAGACAACCTCTGGGATATTGGCATTCACAACATGAGGTGGGATGGTTTTTTTAGCAATGTGACAATGAATAATCTCTAGGGCATCAGTTGCTAGAAACGGCAACTGCCCGGTCAACATCTCATAAAAGGTCACGCCTAAAGAGTAAAAGTCTGTGCGATAGTCGATCGAGCGGTTCATCCTCCCTGTCTGTTCTGGAGACATATAAGAGAGTGTTCCTTCCAGACCATCAGCAGGGCTAAGGGTTATGTTGCCCCCCGACAAACGTGTGGATATTCCGAAATCGATGAGCCTCACTTCATGGGTGGCTACGTTGACAAGAATGTTATGAGATTTAATATCTTTGTGGACGATATTTTGCTGATGCAGTTGCCCCAGAACTGAAGAGAGACGAATTGCAATGGGTAAAAAATGATCTAGCTTAAAGGACTGCTCAGCGATCGCTTTTGCTAAAGGCTCTCCAGCGAAATCAGCCAAAATTAGGGCTAAGCCATTGCGATCGTTTTCTAAGGCTAGCGGTTTAACAACCTCTGCAATTTTTAACTCTTGTAAAATTTGATATTCGTGTCTTAGCCGAGCCAGTTGGTCAATAGTAGGATACTCGTCCTTCAATGTTTTGATAATGACAGATGTTGAGCCGCGATCGCTTTGAGTCACCGCCTCAGCCCGATAAACATAGGTAGTAGACCCTTCGTATAGGGTTTCGAGCAAGTTGTAGCCAGCGATCGGATTACCCATTTGCTTTATGATGCTTGTCATCTGCGCCGATAGTCAGCGCTCAATCTTCATCCATGCTATACAATCCCTCATGGTTTGAGAAAAGTGGGCGTGTCGTTTGCTTAAAACAGCTACAGTGACAATAGACTTCCTGAACAAATCAAAACTGGCCCCCCTAACCCCCCAATTCTGGGGGGAACTTTAACGTAGCTCCCCCAAAATAAAGCCCTAGCAGGCATCCCAGAAAGAGGGGACGGGAGGGAGCCGCAAAGTATTCACGGAGGTCTAATCAATCTCGCAACTAAAGCCAGCAGCAAATATCCTAGGCTGATGTGAATGGATCAAAGCCTCGGAAGCCCAACAACAATTCTTTACTGGGAAGCTGAAAGATTAATTACCCACGGTCGGGAAACTCAACCAGAAAATCAAGCAGGGAGAGATTCTTGTGGTTCTACGACTTCTCGCACTCGGTAAATAGGTCGACCTTGTGACTCGTGGTAGGTGCGCATCAGTAGTTCTGCTAATAAGCCAAAGCTAAATAATTGCACCCCTGCCAAGAACAACACAACCGCCAAAATGAGCAGTGGGCGATCGCCAATACTTTGACCCAGACCGAGTTTCAAGAAAGAGAGATAAGAACCGAGCACGATTCCTAAAAACATCGAGAGCAACCCAAACGTGCCAAACACATGCATGGGACGAGTCAGAAACTTCTTCATAAAGAAGATGGTAAACAAATCCATCACAACGCGCACAGTCCGGCCCAGACCATATTTGCTCTTACCATAGCGCCGCGCATGATGACGCACAGGCATCTCGGTAATGCGACCGCCTTCAATAAACGCCAGAGCAGGCAAAAAGCGATGTAACTCCCCGTAGAGATTCATATCCGCTACCAATTCGGCGCGATAGGCTTTTAAGGAGCAACCGTAGTCGTGCAGTTTAACACCTGTAACCCGCCCAATCAGCCAGTTGGCAATTTTAGAAGGCAAGAGTCGAGTTAGGGCTGCATCTTGACGGTTTTTGCGCCAACCACTGACTAGGTCATAGCCTTCATCTAATTTCGCCAGCAACTCAGGGATATCGGCTGGGTCATTTTGCAGGTCACCATCTAGAGTCACAATCACTCGGCCTTGAGCGTGGTTAAAGCCTGCTGCGATCGCTGCTGTTTGACCGTAGTTGCGCCGTAGCAAAATTGCCCGCAAATCGCTTCTCTGGGTAACCTGCTGCTTGAGCAGTTCGGCTGAGCCATCTGTTGAGCCATCATCTACACAAATCAGCTCGTAAGAAATTTGCTGCTCGTTGAGGGTGGTCGCAATGGTGTTAATCAGCTGGGGTAAGCTTTCGACTTCGTTATAAATTGGCACGATCACCGAAACCTGT
The DNA here is from genome assembly GCA_966211855.1 of uncultured bacterium. Lineage (GTDB taxonomy): Bacteria > Cyanobacteriota > Cyanobacteriia > FACHB-46 > FACHB-46 > CBIHQL01. The sequence continues at coordinate 3,086 of CBIHQL010000045.1, read as the reverse complement.
AGACCAGAATTGAGTTCCCAACTTTGTGGTCTGGCAGCATCCAGCGCTGATAGTGACGTGTTCATAAAGCAACCCCCGCTGATTACGGCCCAAAGCTTAACAATATTACAAGATAGGTAACGAAACAGCTACGCACTTGCAAATTTATGACCGAGAACGAGGTTGATAAGTTGCCATCACTCGTCCAGCCCCACGCAGTTGCTTGTAGTAGGTTTGGCTCACGAGATCCCCCTGCTCAGACAAGCGATCGATGCCAATTCCATTACGGCCTTGATCTTTGCCAGAGCTGTGAATATAAGCTCCATCCCCCAAGTACAAGCCCACATGCGTTGCTTTGGCAGGTGTACCAAAAAACACCAAATCACCAGGTTGCAAGTCAGTCACAGCGATCGCTTGGGTAAACGCTTCTTGTTGATAAGCATCACGAGGGAGCCACATACCGACCGAGGCGAAAGCAGTTTGCATCAACCCAGAACAATCAAAGTTTGGCCCTACGGTACCACCCCACAGATACTCGTTGGGCTGAGCCATCGCCGCGTGAGTAAAGGCAATAACATCAGGTAAGCGATCTTGAATGTCAGCTCTAGACAGGGCGATCGCCTGGTACGGGGTCTCTGCAACTTGCAAATGCTCTAAATCGACAACCCGCAACCACCCCGGATAGTCATCTTCACATAAACAAACTTGCACCGCTTGACTCTCATTCTGGGGCTCACTGGCATCTATAGTTTCTACATCAGAAATCACCCGTAAGTGCCGCCCTGCTGCGGTTTGAGTTACCAAGCTATCACTAGAAGGAGACTGATAAAGATTCAAATCTGTCAAACAAACATACTCCACAGCAGAAGCCTCTGAAGTGGCAAACGCTGCTTGAACTGATGCTAAAGAAACCATAACTTAACGACTTGACCTATAAAATTTTCACGTTCTAGCCCTTACTCCAGTGCTAGCAGGGGCTGCGATGATTGGTGATGTTTGCTAATCTCTACCTACAAGTCTTGGTTGACTCCATCTACAATGACCTTCTTTCGCAAAGACGAACAACTGACCCAACTGGGCGATCGCATTCTCGAAAATACCTGGGCTGAATTCCCTGGTCTCGCTCGCAACCAAATTGCCCTCACTTGGATCGTCTATGATCCTCCGGTTCCTGTAAATACGGGGGGTGCTCTTAGCCCCGAAGCCTTTTGGCAGCATGAAGTGCGAGGGTTTAGCTACCGGGGGGTAGAGCGCATTTATCCAGCCAGCATCGTCAAGCTGTTCTATTTAGTGACAATTCACGAATGGCTAGAACAGGGAATGCTGCAAACTTCGGCAGAGCTAGAACGAGCCATGCGCGACATGATTGTAGACTCTAGCAATGATGCCACCAGCTTAGTTGTCGATATTTTGACGGGTACTACCAGCGGCCCCGAACTACCTCCCGGCCCCTTTGAAACTTGGAAGCAGCAGCGCAACCTCGTCAATCGCTACTTACAATCACTGGGTTGGCCTGAGCTAGAGACCATTAATGTCAACCAAAAAACCTGGTGTGATGGCCCCTACGGTCGAGAGCGGGCGTTTTTAGGGCCAATGATGGAAAATCGCAACATGCTAACCACAGAAGCCTCGGCTCGCCTGCTACATGGCATTATCGGTGGGGTTGCTGTTTCGGCAGAGCGATCGCAATCGATGATGGAGCTGATGCAGCGTAGCCTTGATCCCGCTGACTTAGCCGCCGATCCCGAAAATCAAGTGACTGGCTTTTTAGGAGCAGGCGTACCGCTAGAAGCAAAAGTTTGGTCTAAGGCAGGGTTAACCAGCCAGGTGCGTCACGATGCTGCTTATATCGAATTGCCTAACCAGCGGCCTTATCTGCTGGTTGTATTCACCGAAGGCAAGGCTCACAGCAAGAATGAAGCTATTTTGCCCTTCGTGTCTCAGCAGGTGGCAGCAGCCATTCAATCTATAGATGCCCCTTAAGACCGAGGAATCTGGCAGCTTGGCATCCAAATGTTCGGAATTTAGGGCAGTTGTGAGGCGTTCAACTTCCTAAATTCTTTCTATAGGCTGATTATTCTTTGACCAAAAACTTGTAAATTATCACCATCATTGCTTAGTTGATTCAACATTTTGTGGTCAGAGCGTCTATGCTGGCTGCCTTAAGCAAACAGGCCATTCAACCGTAAGATGGATCCTGCTTAGCATCAAAGATATAAATTTAAGACCTTTTGGGGTCTAAAGCACCGTGGAGGAGTAATTGTGAAATTTTTTAAACTTAGCTCTTTATCTCTAAGCTTGAGTGTTCTATCGGTGTTCTGCGGTGTGCTCTCAGCCCAAGCTGAAACCGCATCTACCACCTTTAATGACACGGTTTCTATTCCTGCGACTACTTCTGTCGTTGAGGCTCCCGTAGCTGAAGCTGATCCCTCTGTTAGCTCTGTAGTTGAGACAGAGGCTGTCACTGAAGCAAACCCTGAAGTAGCGAACACTCCGGCGATCGCACCTACTGAGGCGACAGCCACAACCTTACCCTCTGCAACGCTAGATTCTCTCACCACGCCACAACGGTTAGCCCACCACACTCCTGGTCACGGAGCAACCACGACTACCGAAACCTCCGCCACGATCGCGCCTGAAGTTGTTGAAGCAGAAACCTCCCCTACAGTTGCGCCTGAAGCTGCTGAAGCGGTTGTAAACACCAAAGGCTTCGCTCCTGAATCTACCACTGCTGTAGACTTAACACCCGCAACCGAACCCACCAGCAATACTGCCGAGGTTGCCCCAACCTCTGAGCAAAGCCAAGTCGCTCAAATACCCACCAGCCCCGTCTTAACCCGTCCCCCCGCTAATAACTACATCGGAGCAGGCGTTAACTTTGGGGATGACACGAGCTTTGCGGTAATCAGTAAGTTTGCCATCACTCAGTTTTCTGATTATGGGGTGTCACTGCGCCCATCCGTTTTGTTTGGTGACACGGTGAATTTCCGCGTCCCGATCACCATTGAATCTCGTCTCAGCACCGATTCAGAACAAGCCAATCGATTCGCTCCTTATGCAGGTTTAGGGGTGGCGATCGATACCGATGATGACGGTGAAGGCGATAG
>CBIHQL010000044.1:0-14007 GCA_966211855.1 uncultured bacterium | reverse complement strand
AGGGCCGACACTGCCGCCACCCATCTTCTTGCAGTAGATGCCTTTGTCGATCGAAGCAAACAAATCTTCAACCGAGTGTTCTCCGGGGGCGATGTAGGTGTTCCGCATCCGGGAAGCGGCGGCGTGAGTATAGCTTTGGCGACGACCACTTCCGGTACGGGGATGTCCGGTGCGGATAGAACCTGTGCGATCGCTCAAGAAGTTCTTGAGGATGCCGTTTTCAATCAACAGCGTCCGTTGAGCGGGCATCCCTTCGTCGTCCATGTCGATGGTGCCAAACTCATCCGTAGACAGCCCTTCATCCCAAGCAGTTAAGCTTTCATGGGCAATCTTTTCGCCTTTTTTATCAATAAAAGGAGTGGTTTTGCGCTCGATTTGGGTAGTTTCCAGCAGGTGACCGCAAGCTTCATGGAAAATCACGCCACCAAACTTGTTCGCCATGATGATCGGATAAGTACCCGATTCCACATAGTCGGCGTAGAGCATCTTACCTGCCGATTCCGCCACATCCTCAGCAGTGGTAGCGTAGTCCCAACCCCGGAGGAAGTCAGGGTTGCTGGTGTCTCCGACGCGTTGGCTAATGGAAGAACGGTTCGCCCCATCGGCGCAGAGCAAGCTGTAACCCACGGATTGAGTCAAACGAATATCTCTGGCAAAGGTGCCGTCACTGGCTGCCACCAAAACTTCTTGCCAGTCGCGGAAGTAGGCGGCTCGACGAGATTGTACGTGAGTGGCTTTGGTTTGCAGTTGAGCATTCGCAGCTAAGAGAATGTCGCCCATTTCTCGCATGGAGCTGCAACCCGCCAGCCAAGCTTCTTTGCCCTTCTTAGTGGCGTAGTCGCGCAGCAGTTCCAGGTTAATTTCGGGGACAAAAGCACTAGGGGCAGGCAAGTGCAAACCTAGGATCGACAAGCCTTTTTCTAGAGCTGCTTTCAGACCCGAAAAAGTTAAATCGTTGGTGCTGACGTAGCAGTCGGCTTTGCCGCGAAACACTCGCACACCTGCACCTGTAGATAATCGGGGGGCAATGCTGCTGATGCCGTCATCTTCTGCCAAGCAACTGATGTAGTTGGTGCGCTCTAAGAAAAATTCGATAAAGTCAGCCCCCGCAGCTCTGCCTAAACCCAGCAATGTAGAGAGCGGGGCTTGCCAAGTTTCGTCAAAGCGATCGCGAGTCGGGGTGTAATTTAAGTTCGGGAGTTCTCTAGAGAGCAGTAAAGTTCTCGGAGGCATCGATAACGTCATCTGCGGGCGTCCTTACAGAAAGTTGACTGACACAGCCTATGAATTTTCAGTCTAACAAATACGCCACAATCCCGATGATGGCTAGTCTTTACCCTTCGTCAGCATCTTCAAAGCGAATGATGTCGTCTTCGCCCAAGTACTCGCCATTTTGCACTTCGATCATCACCAGTGGAATCACCCCCGGATTCTCGACGCGGTGTGGGGTACACATGGGTACGTAGGTAGATTGCTTTTCAATTAAGATTTTTTCTTGACCGTCGCAAATGACTTTGGCAGTGCCTGACACCACAATCCAGTGTTCGCTGCGGTGGTAGTGCATTTGGGTGGTGATATGGTGCCCCGGCTTTAACTCGATGCGGTTAATTCGATAAGCCTTGCCTTCTTCGAGGAGGGTCACGGTTCCCCAGTGCCGCATCCGGATCATGGCTGGGTCGATCACTATCGGACTCACAGCAGGTGGCTCATTCCTGGAATTGCTCATGTTTGGCGTTGCTCCCTCAACTGGCAGCACAAGACAGTTTCCTGTAGTTTAACCAGTGTAGAGCTCTTGGGGATGGTCGCGATCGCTCTTGAGCAAGGTCAAACTACATCAGTTTTGTGGTAACCGTGATATCCCTCACAAAATTGCGTCTCTTTCGTCACACCTTTATTAAAGCTTCATCACACTTTTGGGCGATAACTATCACCTTTTTTCTGAGATGTCATCACTCAAGTAGCGTAAAAAAAGATGCCAGTATAAATACAGAAATGTTCAGCTACACAACCACACTCAGGGTGCAGGGCCTTCTGGAGATGATTTAGAAGGCTGGAATTTGATGAACACAAGGGTGATTGAAACAGCCAGGGCTTAGCTACCACACTTCCCCCTGGCTGCTCTCCCAAGACCGTAATACTCAGGAGTTACCTATTATGATGACAAATAAACTATCCCAGTTTGCAAAAGCTGAATTTTTGGCGGGTCAGAACACTGACTTTGGCACCCCGTTGACCCAAGTTGTTTTACCGTTGTGCGGTGGGGTTGTGGGTGAAGCGATCGCCCCACCTGTTGCCAAAAGCCATCCAAACTCGCCCGATTCTCCAGCGCAGGTTGACTCGACTGGCATCACAACCAGCGCTCAGATTATTCGGTGGGGAGAAACTGCGATCGCGCTTGTGATGGTGAGTACCATTTTGGCTTGGCTGACGACTATTCCTTTGTGGTGGCCTCAACCACGATTGCAGACCTACTCAACGACGTTATCCGATGCTTCCCTGACCTCGATGAACCCCTAACTGAATCACAAAAAAATCCCTAGGCTGGCACACCTAGGGAGCGGGAATTGAGAGGAGGGAGTCAATGAACAGGTTTAAGCTGCTTTCGGGTGGGGACGGTTTTGCAGCAGTTGAATAATGGCAGCTTTTTCGAGGAGACCCACCAAGATGCCATTTGCTCGAACTACAGGTAGGGCGGTGAGTTGACGCTGCTCTAACAGGTTTACAGCTTCGGTTAAAGGTTGGTCGGCTTGGATCGTTGTTTCTGGGGTGACAGGTTGCATCACATTCCAGACTTGGGTGGTTGCCCACTGCTCGACCGGGAGGCGCTGTAAGTCAGCTAGTGCGATCGCACCCATCAACTGCCCAGTGGTATCGGTCACTAAGAAGCGTTGCCAAGCCATGGAGTTGAACAGTGACCAGTCGGCAAACTCTCGTAGCGTCCAATCTGCTTGCACGACCGGGGTTTGCGGGGTCACCGCATCGGCTGCTGTAAACCCAGAGAGCTGTGATTGCACACTGGCATATTGAGCGGCTCGACCCGCATTTTGCAGCAAGAACCAACCAATCAACAGGTTCCAGAAGTTAGTGGTACTACCAAAAAACAGGAGGGGAATCAAACCAGAGGCGATCGCGATCCAACCAAAGATTTGGCCCACGCGCCCCGCAAATGCCGTGCCTTTGTAAGGGTTGCCCGTGATCTTCCACACCAGCGCTTTGAGGACGTTGCCACCATCTAACGGCAAACCGGGAATCAAGTTGAACAAGGCCAGCGCCAAGTTAACCGAGGCGACTAAACCGAGTACCGCCGCCAATGGCCCAGAAATCGGGGTGGTGAGGCTAATCAAAGTGAACAGGCCACAAATTAGCAAGCTGACGACTGGCCCGGCGATCGCCACACCAAAAGCTTCTGCCGGAGTTTGCGATTCTTTTTCTAAATGCGCTAGACCACCAAACAAAAACAACGTAATTGATTTCACACCAATGCCTTGACGTAGTGCCACCCAGCTATGACCGAGTTCGTGCGCCAGTACCGAGGCAAATAATAATAAAGCAGTTACCAAACCTAGCAGCCACGATAACCCACCTAGAGCCGGGAACTGAGCCGCCAACCCACTACCATAACTCCAAGTCACAAGTCCTAAGACCAAGAACCAAGAAGGGTGGAGGTAGAAAGGAATGCCGAAGAGGTTTCCAACGCGTACAGTGCCATTCATCTGGGGCACCTCAAATAATGTTTTTGCTTATGTAAATAAATGTAAACTCTTTTCTCAGATTTCTCCTAGCGTAAAAGCCGCCCTGTGTAGTTCGGTTCTCAGAATTGCTGATGCTTTACTAGGCATCAAATGCGGTTCTTAGTCAACGATCGCTCCTACTGTCTAGTTAGGAGGGTGAATTCAACTGTGTTTCTGACTCAACAACTGCTGTGTCTAATTTGCGATCGCGCTGATAGCGAATTTTGAGCGCCAGAATAATTGAGGAGAAAACCAGGGTCACCACATTGGCGCAAATCACCGGGATATCGTGAACATAAACCCCATACACGAGCCACAAGACAATCCCTACGCACAGGGTGATCAGCATACTCCAAGACAAATCATCGGCTGATTTTGACTTCCAAGTTTTGATCAGCTGAGGCAAATAGGCGATCGTCGTTAAGGTTCCGGCAATGAGTCCTAAAGTAGTGGTGAACTCCATGCGAACGAGGCTCCTAAAAGTCAAAATTGATCGTGTGAATTCAAAAATGCGATCGCCAGTCTACTGCGAGATCTAGATCGCAGGCTTATTCTTTTAGGTAGAACTTCAGATTTGCCACCGTGACTGAACCAAGCCAAACCAACACTCTCCACGTTGCCCAGCAAGCGTTTTCTCACTTCACCCACGGTTTAGCAACCGGAGATTGGCAGGGGTTTCTCGAAAGTCTCACCGACGATTTCAGCTTTTGGTTCCCGATGGGGCCATATCACGGTGAGCATCACGGCAAAGAAGCCACCCAAGCATTTTTGCAATATGTTTCTGATACCTTCCCCGATGGGCTGACAGTGATGCTCGATCGCACCACCAGCAACGATACAACTGTGATCTTTGAGTTTCGCGATTATGGTACTTTGCGCGGTCAACCCTACAAAAATCGCGTAGCCGTGGCCTTTGATGTCCGGGGAGACAAAATTTGTGCCTATCGAGAATATTTTGGTAGTGATGGCAAATCGTATTAGCAACTCGCTAACTCAAAAACAAAGCTCGAATTCCTGAGCTACCAATCTCGATCGCGAGAGCTGCTAAGAGAAACCCCAAAAGTTGCGTGATAATAATTTCGCCTTCTGCCCCCAACCAGTGATCGATGCGAGAAGATTGGCGGACGATAAACCAGGTGACAATCATGGCAGCTACAATTCCGACGGCAATACTGAGCTGAGAGATCGGAGAATCGGAATCTGACATCAACAACATCACAGCGGTGAGGGTTCCTGGCCCAGCCAACAAGGGTAACGCCAGTGGAGTGATCGCAACATCTCGCCCTGGCTCCACGATTGGGGTATCTAGATGACCGTCGAGCATCTTCAAGGCGATTAGCAATAGCAAAATACCCCCTGCAACTTCGAGAGAGCCGATACTAATGTGCAAGTAGTCCAGCACAGTCTGCCCGGCAAATGCGAAAGCCAAAAGTACAGCCGTTGCGACTAAACTGGCGCGATCGATAATTTTGTTTTTCTCTTCTAGCTCCATCCCCTTGGTTAGCACTAAAAAAATGGGGGCATTCCCCAACGCATCCGCCAAGATAAACACGGTCACAAAGGCTTTCACCAAACTAGGGATATCGATCCACGCTTTCAACAGGGTCAAGGTTTCCATATTGCAGGGGGAGGGTTTTATACAAAGTAACGCGATCGCTTCTAATCACCGTCTGGCAGGGGACAGAGGCAATCTAGCTCCACTTCTATAAACAAGTTTGCTATAAGATGAGACCAGGCTTTTCTGAAAAATTTAATACTTCTTCCTCTACCTGAAGACAGATTTTCCATGAGGGTCAGCTTTAGTGATGACCGTAACCATGGGCTTGGGAATCCTTTTACTCAATTCAGATTTAAGGTTCAGCCGTCTGTGAGCCAGTCTCATTCTGCTTCTAAACTTTGTGCTTGCCAGAACCTTGCTCCTTGCACCGCTACTCAGGCAGGGCAATTGTTATTGTGGTTTCCAGTGCCGCACATCCTTAAAAAAGTCACGCAATATCTACGACAAGCTCAGGTGGCTTATGAGTTGATGCCAGAGCGACACGGCCTGAAAATCAATTGCCTTGTAGGGCAAGCCCCCGAACTGGCACGGCAGTTACACGAGTTGATGACTACTCGCGAAGCCCAAGAAACACAAGTACTCTTTGTCAAAGGTTTTTCAACCCCGCAACTGCACGAGTTTAGCGACATCAAATCTCTGCCCCGATTCTTGCGCTTTAGCGAATCTAACTGGCTAGTTGAGATGATTGCGGCTGAGCGCTTTACCAGTTGGTTTCAACCGATTGTGCATATCAATGACACCTCAAAGATTTTCGGTTACGAAGCCTTATTTCGAGGGGTAGACGAACAGCAAAATCTGGTGATGCCCAGTGTGGTTTTGGAGCTAGCCATCGAAGCGGGATTGTTGCCTCAACTTGATCGAGTGGCTCGTTTAAGCGCGATCGCGGCGGCTAGACACCATCAACTTGACGGTCGGATCTTCATTAACTTTGCTCCTACCTCGTTATATGACCCGATCGCTTGTCTGCGCAGCACGGTAGAGGCGATCGATGCAGCAGGGATTGCCCATGATCGGGTGGTATTTGAGGTCGTGGAGTCAGACAACCCGCAAGATTTAGACCATCTCAAAGCAATTCTCACTTACTATCGAGAGGCTGGTTTCTTGATTGCGTTGGATGATTTAGGGTCGGGCTACTCTGGCTTAAACTTGCTGCACCAACTGCGCCCTGACTTGATCAAACTCGATATGGAATTAATTCGAGATGTCCATCAAGACCCTTACAAAGCCGCGATTACCCAAAAGATCTTAGAAATCGCCCACAAGCTCAATATTCAAACGGTGGCAGAAGGCATTGAGTGTATTGAGGAATGGGATTGGTTGCGATCGCACGGGGCGACATTTGCCCAAGGCTATTTAATTGCTAAACCGAGTGCTCAGCCTGTTACCGAAACGCCTAACTTGCAAGCGATCGCTCGTTTAAGCAGCGCACCATCAACAGCTCAAGTAACAGCGGTTGAGTTTCCGCACTACGCAGAACTGCATCGCCCGCAAAGTGAAGCCGAGCGGATTGTTGCTGCTGTAACCCAACGCATTCGCCAGTCGTTAAAGTTAGATGAGATTTTGCAAACCACGGCTGACGAAGTAAGACAACTGTTTGATGTCGATCGCGTCGTTATCTATCGGTTTGATCTTGACTGGAGTGGTGTCGTTGTCGTGGAGTCTCTTGCTAGCGGTTGGTTACCAATTTTGGGGTTGCATGTTATTGACACTTGCTTCCAAACCACCCATGCCGAGGATTATCGTCAAGGCCGGATCAAAGCGATCGAAGATATTAATACCGCTGGCTTGACTCCTTGCCACGTTGAGTTACTGCAAGAACTGCAAATTCGCGCCAATTTGGTCGTGCCGATTTTGCAGCCCGAAAAGTTATGGGGGTTGTTGATCGCCCATCAATGCCGAGGGACGAGAAGTTGGCAACCTGCTGAGATTGGTTTGTTTAGCCAGTTAGCCAGCCAAGCTGCGATCGCTATTCAACAGTCAGAACTGTGCCAACAATTGCAACAAGCCAATCAAGAACTGCAACGTTTGGCCTCATCGGATGGTTTAACAAAAGTGGCAAATCGCCGCTGCTTTGACGAATATTTGGCTCAAGAATGGTTGCGATCGGCACGGGAGCAGATGCCGCTGTCGCTGATTCTTTGTGATGTTGATTGCTTCAAGTCCTACAACGACACCTATGGTCACTTGGCAGGAGATGACGCTTTAAGACAAGTTGCCAAGGCGATCGCTCAAGCAGTCAAGCGTCCTGCTGATCTAGTCGCTCGTTATGGGGGCGAGGAGTTTGCGATCGTCTTGCCTTACACAGGCGCTGAGGGAGTGGTAAAGGTGGCTCAAGAGATTCAAGCGAATGTGACATCGTTGCAAATTCCCCACGCCCATTCTCATGTGCAGGCTGTCATCACACTGAGCCTCGGCATTGCGACGACGGTTCCTCATCCGCAATCATCCCCCGCTACGCTAATTGCTGCTGCCGACCAAGGTCTGTACCAAGCTAAAGCTCAAGGCCGCGATCGCTTCTTTCAAATTACCTGTGAAACCCCCAGATTCATCAACGCTGTCTGAATGAAGATGGCAAAACAACCCGGATGGCAAGGTAAATCAAATAACTGGCAACAGCTATGAAGGTAAGCCCATAATCAAAAAAATCATTTCTCACGCTTGAAAAATAAAGCCTGATCAGAGCATCATTTTTAGTACCTCGAATCATTGCTCTCTGACCCAATGTCATAGAGAAATTTGTTCCCAAAACAGGCGTATTAATTATCGGTTGTGAATCAGGAAAAAAGACAATATCTATATTTTCACCAACTGGATAGTTGGCACTAGATTCATACTTAACTTGGCTGCCATCAGGAAACTTGAAATAATAATAAGTATGAGAATCTACCCCAGTTGCCCGCTTAGCATTAACTTTTTTGAGATGAAGACTTGAGCCTCCTCACCATAGCTCTTAAGTGCTTTTGCTATAAAGTAGTGATGCCCAACTGCAAAAACAAAGAGCATTGCTAGCAGAGTCAGTAGCGCAGCCAATAATAAGCGGATAGGTAGCGTTAACAAATATCGGATGAATCTTTTGTGATTAGAAAGCTGCTTTTGAAGCATAAATAGGCACTTTCCAGTTTTCACAGTCTTATTGAAGAGTCTCAGCTTCTAGCCCACCTTCGCGATCGCAATAAGCTCTGGCGGCTGCTAACGCTTCTGATTCTTCTGGAGCGGGCCGTTCCGCATCTTTATCAGCCAAGTAATCAACTTCGTCAAAAATTTCGGATAATTTGTAACCATCAATACGCACAAAGAAGTGCTGGTCACAAGCTGTTCCTCCCGCAGCGCTAAAGAATTCGTAGATCTCAATCAACCGATTTTTATAGATCTCTTCGTAAATTTTGGAATCATGAAATGTCATTAGATTCTCACTTCAAGATTATAAGTTCATCTCTTCACCTAATGTATAGACAAAAATCACAGAAGCACTGATAGTGCTACAAATCTTCAAGCAATAGATTGATATTTGGTTATGGCTTAAATATCCGAAATTAGCACAATTCGATTTGCAGTTATCAATACTTCTAAAGATACCTAAAGCTGCAATGCACCACTTATCTAATCACTGCTTATTGCAACCCCTATCGATCGCAGATGAGCCGTTTTTGTGGGAGATGTTGTTTGAAGCGGCGCATTTAGCAGAAGACGGAGCCACGAGTGTAGACGCAGCGAAGAATAGCCCAATTTTGTCTCGCTACGTAAAAGGCTGGGGACGTGAGGGAGACATGGGAGTCATGGCGATCGCACCTCAAACCGAGCAAAAAATAGGAGCGGCGTGGGTGCGGTTGTGGTCAGAGGATGATCGCGGGTTTGGGTTTGTGCAGCCGGAGATTCCAGAACTGGCGATCGCGGTGTTGCCAGAGTACCGAGGCCAAGGTGTGGGCACCCAGTTAATCAAACAGTTGGTAAGTACTGCCGCTGATGTTTATCCCGCCATCTCTCTCAGCGTTCGCGCCAACAATCCGGCTCTGAGATTGTATGAGCGCCTGGGTTTTCGAGCGATCGCAGGGAGCGAAGTCGTGAATCGCACGGGTGGCATTTCGTTTAATATGCAGCTTGATTTGCGATCGCAGAATTGATACTCCGCTTTGCCAAGAGAGCCGCACCATAGGCCGCTTCAGTTTGGGGCGATCGCAGCACCGGAACGTTGAGATGTCGGGCGCGAATTTGAGTCCAAGCCGTATTTGCCGCGCCCCCTCCAGCCGTAAAAACTTGTTTGAGGGGCGTGGCTCCTAACTCTTGCAAAAGTTGATAACCCTGCGCTTCAATCCGCGCCATCCCTTCTAGCAAACCGTGCAGAAACTCAACTGGTTTTTCGGGTCGGGGTTCCAGTTGCGGGGGTAAAGTTGGGTCGTTGATCGGGAAACGTTCACCGGGTTGCAGTAGAGGATAGTAATGCAGAGGACTGGCTGTTTGAGTAGCAATGTGTGGGCTCAGGGTCGCCAACTCAGCAGCCGTAAAAAATTGCTGCAACACCGAACCGCCTGTATTGGAAGCTCCACCCACTAGCCAACAGTCGCCTAAGCGGTGGCTATAGATGCCAAACTGCCCATTCTCTACACGGGTATGGCTCAACAGTTTCAGCACCAAAGTTGAACCCAGCGAGGTGACTGCTTGCCCAGGCTGATCACCTCCACTGGCTAGGAACGCGGCAATGCTGTCAGTGGTACCAGCACAGACCACGCAATCGGGTTGCAGACCAAATTGAGTCGCGATCGCAGCTTTCACTCGGCCCACTGGCGTTCCGGGGGCGACGACTTGCGGCAACAGCGGCGACATCGGCAAGCTTTCGAGCCAAGCTGGGTAACACAATTGCTCCACGTCATAACCCAGCTTGAGGCTGTTGTGATAATCGCTAATGCCCAACTTGCCATGCAGCAGATAAGCGAGCCAATCGGCTTGGTGCAGAAAATAGCGAGCTTGGGTGAACTGCGGCTGCTGGCTCCACCACAACAATTTCGCCAGACTCGATGAAGCACTCACGACCATGTGATTAGCAGGGGCGATCGCTTGCACCATCTCTAACACAGCGGCTCCCCGACCATCGTTGTAGAGAATGGGTTGGTCAATCGGGCGACCTGTTTCATCACAGAGCACCACGGTTGAAGAGGTGCCATCAATGGCGATCGCTTTGATTTGGGACCGCAAGTGAAATGGCATTTTCTCAATCAAGGCAAACAACGCCGTCTGCCAGGTGATCAGCCAATCTGACGGAGCGCTACCGTAGGCATAATTCGCTTGAGCCTGAATCACCCCCGACGCATCAACAGCGATCGCGCGTGCCCCGGAAGTGCCGAAATCTAGACCTAGATATAAATCCATTGGTTTAAAAGATTAAGTTTTTATAAGTTCCGTAATCGGTATTAAATCTATCGATTGAAGCTAGGCAGCCAGTTTTATACTCAATACAATTAATTTTTCATAAAAGACATAAGAAATCCGCTAGGAGTTTCACATGCAGTACACATTTGAAGTCCTCGGTGTTTCACCAGTTTTACACTTTTTTAACCATCAACAAGAAATCATCCAAACACAATCAAATTCAGGTGTCGAGTATGTAGGTGCCTATCGTTGTACCTTGGATGCCTTTCTAGAATCTGTCGAAACTGTGCCGCCACAGCGAGGTTGGAACCTGGATCAAGTTGTAGAAACGGTGATTGATTTTTGGGTACACAACTCCGATAAAGTGCAGCTCTGGAAGCAACGGCTAGAAGATGCAGGGCACGAAAATTTGTTAGTGGCGAGAATTTCTGACCTCAAATCACTCAGGGCTACCTTTGAATCTCTGATCTGAACTGGAAATTAGCAGACAAGATGTCTGCACCACAGTTGTAGATCCTGAAGAGTTATCTACTTGGCAAAAATGGTCAGCATGACTGGGCCGAGCAAATAGTGGTGGCCTACACAGTTGAAGCCTACCTGTTGTCCGAGGTGCTCCCGAACGGATGGGCTATAAAACCGCATGCGACCAATCAGACTGGGTACTACGGAGGCGGACGCTGCTTGCTTCCAGGGCACCAGGTCAACTAAATAAAAACGACCGCCTGGACGTAAGACTCGCTGCACTTCTGTCAAAACTGTGGTGGGGTTGGGGTAGTGCAAAAAGCTGAGGGTGTTAAATACCGCGTCAAATTGCCCCTCAGCAAACGGTAGCGCTTCAGCATTGCCTTGCACGTAGATCAGGCGGGGGCGATGCTGGTTGCGCTGACGAGCTTGGCGGATCATTTCGGGCGCTAGATCTAACCCCGTGCCCCACAAGTCAGGAAATTGGGCGGCTAAGCGAGTGAGCAAGCGGCCTGTGCCACAACCCAAATCTAAAACCTGAGGGCGATCGCTCAGTTGGACAAACTCTAACAACCGCTGGTGAATCGCTTGATAAAACACTGACGGAAACAGCCAGTCATAGGAAGGTGCCCAGCGATCGAACACTTTTTGTTTAGCGGTCACCTCTGAATCACTCATGCCAATTGTTGCCTCGGTAGTTTCTTTCTATTCTGACTTCGCTACCTCCAACCTACTGCGATCGCACCTCGCCTCAGTTTCGGCCCTCTTAGCTCAGCTCGCGGGGGATCAGAACCTTACCGCAGGCATAGACGATCGCTCTACCGTTCCTTACCGCCGAAGGAATAAGAGACATAGAGGTCTGAGATACGGTTAAGGACAATTAAGATGCGGAGATAACCCCCATGAGCTCTGAGAAAGACTATCAAGTTGGCAATCCTGAAAATGCTCAACCCGGCAAAGGTGCGGGTGGCGATCAGTTTGGCGTGCAAATGGCGCAAAACCCAGCCGTAAACCCTGCTGATGAAGAAATTCCTTCTAACGTTGATGTCAATCTCAACAAGAAGAACTTAGACGCAGCCGTTGAGCAGGAAAGCAATACCGACTTAAAAACCACCGATGGTTATGTGATTGATGAGTCGGGTCGGATCGACAACTTTGCAGTTGAACCCCCCATGTACGTTGAAGAGTAACGTTACAATTCTTAATGCTATGAGTTTGGATTGAGGTGACATGCACAGCCCGTCTTTGAGCGATCGCGCTTTATCACTCCCCAGTCACACCACCACACTGGGCAACGAGCCGCAGCTAGGGTTGGTCTGCATCACCTCATCCAACCAAGTTCGCTATCGGGCGCTGACTCGCAAACGGTTGCTACAATTTGACCCACCCGAACAACAACGGATGCTGAGAGAGCTGTATGCCGACAACTTACAGCGGTTTAACCTGGCGATCGATTTTTGTGTAGACCAGGGGATTCGCTTATATCGCATTACCTCGGCTCTGTTTCCGTTTGCCGATGACCCCCTCGGTGCTGAGATCTTGTTGGAGTTTAGCGAGGCACTCAAGCAAACGGGCGATCGCGCTCAAGCATTGGGCATTCGGGTCGTCATCCATCCCGATCAGTTTGTGGTTTTGAGTTCTGACAGACCGGACGTGATCGAGAACAGCATCAAAATCTTGCAAACTCAGGCGCAGATTTTTGACTTGTTGGGGTTACCGCGATCGCCTTGGGCCATGATGGAAATCCACGGTGGTAAGGGCGATCGTGCCGAGCGATTGATCCAAGTAATTCGCAACCTACCCGATGAAATCCGCCTACGCCTAGCCCTGGAAAATGATGAGTATGCCTACAGCGCTGAGGAAATCTTAGCGGTCTGTCAGGCAGCGGAAGTACCAATGGTGTTTGATGCCCACCATCACGTCATTCACGAAAAACTAGATACTTACGAGCACCCCAGTGTTGCAGAGATGGTGCTGGCAGCGCGAGAGACTTGGCCTGTCCCCGAATGGCAGTTAGTCCATATCTCTAATGGCTGCGATGCCTTTGCAGACCCCCACCACAGCGACTTGATCACCGTCATGCCCAGTGCTTACCGCAATGTGCCCTGGATTGAAATTGAAGCCAAATTAAAAGAGCAGGCGATCGCCAAACTCCGAGAAGAATGGCTCACACCTGCATCTGTATCTATTTGATCTGGTAAATATCTGACCCCTCCCCAACCCCTCCCCGACGCGGAGAGGGGCTTTCAGCTTTTTTCTCTTCTCTCCCCCTTCCCTGCGAGGGAAGGGGGCCGGGGGGTTAGGTCAAATCAACCTACTAAGCCGATACCGTCGCGTCTGCTTTCACGTATTCGGGTAGAGAGTTGCGGAGGCGATCGCCGTATAGTGCCAGCGCATTACCACCCAACAACAGACCGAGGTGCTCGCGATCGTAGCCAGCCACTTCAGCAGCATCCTTGACACAATCTTTGAGCACGCCATCCCAGTGACCGTAGTCGCCAGAGAAGCAAGGAATGTGCTTACCTGCTTCACCCATCGCTTGAGCCATGTAGGAGGGACCGGGATCATCCGACTCATAAGACGCAAAGATCTGACCACGGTTGAAATAATCTAACGGGTCGCGGTGGCGTAGATCGTAGTGCTCGTACAAGCTGGCGTCATCGATCTTGGCAGGGTCGTGCTCAGCGCTCCATAGCAGATCAAACAAGTTCTTGGCTTGGTTGATCAAGTTGACGTTTTGCGTACCCCGCTCTTGCAGCATCAACTTGGTGAAGTCCATCAGCGACGGACGGTAGGGGTTTTTGGGGTCGAAGTCACGAATTCGCTTTTCCCAGTGCTCGTGGAAGGCATGGGCGAGGTCAGGAATCCAGCCACAACCCCCTTCGAGGAAGC
>CBIHQL010000043.1:0-14043 GCA_966211855.1 uncultured bacterium | reverse complement strand
GTTGGGGCGCGTTCCCCCAATTTGCTAGTTTCGCCAACAATAATTCTCTGGAAGTCATACGACTTTTTGATTTTCCTCAAGCTTTGATTGCGATCGCGTCCAGTAGGTTACTACTGCTCCACGCTATTATCTAAGTCAGTTTCAAGACACCGACATCATTCAGTTTCTTTAGAGGGCAAGTCTTAAAAAGTAGGGCTCGGCAAGAAGCGAAACAGCAGTGAAAACACACCAAAGCCTACCAACAAAGCGCCGCTCGCAGGAGTAATCCAAGCAGACCAGCGTCTTAACTCTAAAAGCTTTTTGATGGAGGCTGTAAAGGTACCTGCCAAAATCAGAGGAGCCGAATAGCCGACCGTATAAGCTAACAACAAAACTCCACCCACAACAGGTCTTTGGGTAGTAGACACCCAAGCCAACAATGTCGCCAAAACTGGAGTGCTACAGGGCGAAGCTACCAACCCAAACGTTAACCCTAAAAGATAAGCCCGCAAACCTTCAGGGGCATCTTCAGCAATCACCTCTAGCCCGTTCACCGAAGGCAACCGTAAAGGCAAGGCTTCCAGCAGGTTTAACCCCATAAGAATAGCGATGATGCTGACCACCACAGGTAGCCCTAAGCCGATTTGACCGTACACTTTACCAACCACAGTCGCTAACAGCCCTAAACCAGCCAAGGTAGTCGCTAGGCCCAATGAAAACCAAGTTGATTGGACGGCTGCTTGCCAACGACTCTTGGCTTCATAGCCTCCGATATAGCCAATGGTGATCGGCAACATCGACAACATACAAGGGGTCAGACTGGTGAGCAAGCCAGCCATAAAAATCGTGCCAACACTGAGCAGCGTCACATGCGTGAGTTGCGTAGACACCAGGTGATTGGCAAATTGCTCTAAGTAGTAGAGTCGGGTTTGCAAGGTTTCCAGCATGTTGCCATTGAGCCGATAACGAGGACAGCCTAGCGCTTGGTTCATTCAAGCCTATCTTTGTCCCATTATCCAAGGTTTTTTAGTGTTCAACTCAGTTGCGGCTGCTTATACGTGGATCAGGCAGGGTTAGTACTTCGGCCTCACTGCTCTCCCTAGCGACCCGAATCAATAACCCAGCGGTGAGCAAACTCGCAATCATGGAGCTACCGCCGTAGCTAAATAGGGGAAACGGTAGACCTGTGGTGGGCAACACTCCAGTGGCAACTCCAATGTTGAGCAGTGATTGACCCACCATCAACACAACAGCACCGATCGCTACCAGTTGATGTACAAGTTTGCGGGCTTTAATCGCAACTAAAACTCCCAACGTTGCGTAAACCACCAAGATTAACAACAGCAGCAAACTGCCCACTAAACCAAACTCTTCCGCAAACACAGCAAAAATAAAGTCGGTAAATTGAATGGGCAAATAAAATAGCTTTTGCTGCGATAAGCCAAATCCAGTCCCCCAAACACCTCCCGAACCTACCGCCAGCAAGCTTTGAATTAACTGATATCCGTCTTGTGCCGGGTCAGCCCAAGGGTTGAGAAACGAGATGACTCGGCGGCGTTGATAGTCTTTAATGCTGATACTGATGATGGCTAACATCAGTCCTCCCAATGCTGTCCCTCCTAAATAAGGGAAGGGCATCCCCGCAGCCAAAGCAATGAGCCATAAAGTCATGCCACAGAGTGCCGTTGTACTCAAGTTAGGTTGGAGTAAGATGCCAGCCAAAACTCCAGCAAAAATGCCCAACCAAGTGATCCGGTAGGCCCAGCTCATCCGATTCCATTGCCCAAAAACTCGAGCACCCTGTAGCACCAGAAATGGTTTCATCAGCTCTGAAGGTTGCAAAGGTACTGGCCCCAAAGCTAACCAACGAGTTGCACCATTGACGGTTGTACCGACACCTGGGATGAGCGTGGCAAAGATTAACCCCAGCAAAATGACAACAAACCAGTGAGAAAGGCCCAGAATGTAGCGGATCGGAAAATGGACAACCATGTTGAAGCCTAGCAGACCCACCAAAATCCAGAGAATCTGCCGCTTAAAGTAGTAGAGTCCATCGCTAAAGTCGGCATCTGCTACTGCAAATGATGCAGAAAAGAGCACAGCCAAGCCCACCATCAACCACAAGAAGGTTAGCCATCGCAGCAGCCGCGCTTCCAAAGCCCAGTCTTGGGCAGAGGTGTCAAAAAAAGGAATGAGGTAGCGAAGGTTCACAATTGAACGTCTGACGCACGGGTAGAAAGGATCTTCATAAGCCTAGCGCAGGAATTACCTTTTCCAATTGCTTGTCTCATCAATCACAAAAAAAGAGGCCGTTGAGACCTCTTTAGATAAAAATTTGAGTCAGTAAAGAATTGAAAGCCGATTGAGGCGTATACCCTCACAGACCTAGAGAAGGCCGGTGTTCGTGCCGGGCTTACCAGTTGCCAACTCAACCTTGACGATTTTACCGCCCATTTTCATGATGCGTTGTTGCTCACGGAACCAGTTTTCGTAGGGTACGAGCTTGGTGAAGTAGGTGTTTTGTAGCTCCCGCTGAGTCCGGATGCGAGTTTGGCTAGGAACACAAGCCGTCACTTTAAACATGCGCATGGGTAACCTCTCCTAAATGATGCAATGGGGTTGGAGATCAATAATTTCAGAGTCAGAATCTTAGTTAGAGTAGCACCGCCTTAACTTAGCAGGTTGAACCCTATTGGCAAGGTCGGCATCTAAGATTCTCAGGTCAAACTTTGCAGTAATTCTTGATCCAGAGCCTTGACTGGTCTTAAGACGCTACCGGATGGTAAGAGCATCTCGATCGCTACAAACCAAACATTTGATAGCAGAGAAAAGCTAAAACTTTTAGATTAAACGTGCGATCGCAGAGTGATTGACCAAGCTATCTAGATACATTGAAGGCCGGGAGTCAAGAGTCAATACTAGACCGCTAAAACCAATCTAATCAATTTAGACAAGTCTTGAACAAGCTAGCACTCACTCCAGACTTCCCAGGCCTTACTTAGTAACGGAGCTTCAATTTACTTGTAGCCCCAGGTGGGAATCTAGCTCAAGCCAGAGGAGATGTAGTCGAGGTAAACACCCATTTCTTTGCCAGCGTCAGCGCCAACCAAGCTAGCGGTTACTTCTTTGATAGCTTGGATTGCTTGAACGGTAGCAGCAACGGGTACACCCAAGGAGTTGTAGGTTTCTTTCAAACCGTTGAGCACGCGCTCATCGAGGATGGAAGGATCGCCAGCTAGCATTGCATAGGTAGCATAGCGGAGGTAGTAGTCGAGGTCGCGGATGCAAGCAGCATAGCGACGGGTGGTGTACATGTTACCACCGGGACGGGTGATATCGGAGTACAGCAAGGACTTAGCAACTGCTTCTTTAACGATCGCAGCAGCATTAGCGCTGATGGTGGTAGCTGCACGAACGCGCAGTTCACCAGATTGGAAGTAGCCCTTGAGCTTTTCCAAAGAAGCGGTGTCCAGGTACTTACCTTGAACGTCAGAAGAGTTGATAACAGCAGTAATTGCGTCTTGCATGGTTTTGCTTCCTTAAATCACGTAATCTCGAAAAATTAAGATGTTTGCAGGCTAAGGCCAAAACCTTACTGCATTGCACCGATCACGTAGTCGAAGTAGGAGCCAGCTTCAGCAGCGTCTTCACCAGACAGCATCGAAGTAGCAGCGCTCTTCAAGCCGCGGATACCTTCAGCAACCGCATCAACGGGGGTACCCAAGGACTTGTACATTTCGCGAACGCCTACGATACCGATTTCTTCGATCGGGGTCACGTCGCCAGAAACGATTCCGTAGGTAACCAGACGCAGGTAGTAGTCGAGGTCACGCAGGCAGGTAGCGGTCAGTTCTTCACCGTAAGCGTTGCCGCCAGGAGAAACAACATCAGGGCGCTTTTGGAACAGTTGATCGCCAGCTTGCTTGACGATGCGCTCACGAGAGTCGGTCAGAACTTGAGCGATGCGCAGACGACGCTCGCCAGAGGTTACGAAGTTCTTGATCCGATCCAATTCACCAGGGCTGAGATAGCGAGCCTCAGCGTCAGCATTCACGATGGACTTCGTGACAATACTCATTGATGGATTCCTCCAAAAGAAAAGTAACCAGACGTGTTTTAACTGGCATTTGAAAATTCTAGACGGCTGAGTCTGTAGCTTTGCGAATTTGCCCTAGCAGGATTTGGCAATTAGCAATTAGCAAACTTGAAACTCAGCTATCTGCCTTCCGGAAACATTTTGCGGCATAGCGTTCACATTCTAAGGTTGTTCGTAATACTTTGTAATATATGCGTTAAGCTTCCTCTCGCGATCGCTCCGTAAATTCCGCAATTTGTATCAAGAATTTTTAAAAAGCAAAACTGAGAGTGATTGCAGTGGTAAATCTACACTTCACTCTCTATCACAAATGATTTGATTTCATCTAAGGGATGATGCCGCTTCCAAGCCGTCCGTTGAGACCGCTAGAAGGGCATCACCCAGGGAGTTACAAGAGTTTTATAACTCCCCATTCAAGAGGCTATTAGGCCTTGGTAGAGCGACCACCCAGGTAAGAAGGAGACAGATCCGACCAAGCTTGCTTAACCAGGTCAGAATCAGCCTTGATACTGCCGAGGTAGTTGCCCGCCGGTAGCGTCGGGAAGCGCTTGTAAGGCACGACATCTTCACCAAAGAAGCGAGCATACTCTGGGCTATCCACGATCGCTTCTACAGCTGCTTTCAGACCTTGATCTGCCAATAGCTTGTTGTATTGACGAATTTCAGCCTGAGTTGCAGGCGCCCGACCCAACAAGTGGCGGAACAAGAATTCGATCACCTTGGTGTTGGGATACGGGGTATAGAAACGACGGCAGTAGATTTCAGAGCTAGCCAGTGCTCTCACAAATTCACGTACTGAGATTTCCCGGTTCCGCAGTTTGCTTTCCAGATCAGAGCGGCGAATCTCAGCAGGTACTTGACCGCTGAAGACATCCATCACTTGGCAGTAGATGGCATTGATGACCAAAGCAGTCTCCGCCAAATCCATACCGGGATTCATCCGATAGATGCGGGCTGGCTTACGACGGCTGGTTCCCACACCCACTTCAACCGATTGACCATCTCCGTTGTTGTAAGAGCGACCGAGTTCTACAAACAACGGCTTGGTCTTGTCGATTTGGCGAGCCTTCGCAGCCAAGTCAGCCATGCTCTTAGACATCAATGGCATTTTGGTGATGTCCATGCGTGACTTGACGGGCTTAAAGCTGGGCACAACCAAATCATCGTTTTGCTTGGTGAGCTGGTTGTAGAGCTTTTCGGTGTTGGGGAAGTTAGCAGCAGGCAAGGTGGGGAAGCGACGGTAAGGCACCGTGTCTTCACCAAACGACTGAGCGTACTCAGCGCTATTCACCATCGCACCGATAAATCCGCGAATCCCTTGGGTTGCCAAAATCTGGTTGTACTTGCGAATCTCTGCTTGGTCTTTCGGTGCCCGACCTAAGAAGTGCTTCGTACCCAACTCAATCACTTTCGTGTTGGGATAGGGGGTGTAGAACTCCTTGATATAGAGATTGGAGTTACCAAGGGCTTCAATGAATTCTTTGAGGTTGATTTCATTGTTGCTGAGCTTGGTTTCCCAAACGGTGAACTCGTTCTGCACAATGTACGGATCGATGTCCCGCTCAAAGATTTGCCGATAAGCAGCCCGGATGACGGTTTGTACTGCGGCTTTATCGTTGTTGGTAGTCAGCTTGAAGGCTTTGGTTTGCTGGCGCTGACGGTTAACACCTTGGTTAATCCGGAACTGAACATCAGGCTCAGTCCGGACTTCCTTGACTTCACCCAACTCGACAAATCTGGGGGTAACTTCAGGCTGAATCTTCGCACCGGTATCGCCAATGCTACCAACGCGCACTGAACGCAGTGCCAAACCACCCGGCGTTAGATAGCGCTCGTAAGGAACGGTGTCTTCGCCAAAGGCTTCGCTATATTCGGGGCTATCAATAATGGCATCGACCAGGGCGTAGAAACCTTGCTTCGCACAAATATCGAAGTATTTATTGGTTTCTTGACGACCATAGGTTGGACGACCCAAGAGACGACGGTGAATATATTCGATCGCCTTGGTGACATAGAGCGAAGTCCAGTACAGCTTCCGGAACAGATCCGATTTAGCAAGCTGACGGATAAATTCGCGAACGGTAATCTCGCCGTTTTCCAGCTTGATTTCCGAAACTTTCAGCCGTTGACCTTCGTAAACGTCACGACCAAACACTTGCAGATAAGCCGCCCGAATCACTTTTTGAGTAGAGCTTTCGGAGAACTTAATGCTGGCGTTTTTGTCGTACCGCTTGCCGCCAAAACTGGGCAGTTGATCCAGCTTGAAGACTTTGGGGCCGAGTGTACCAGGCGCTTCTCCCCGAGCACCGGGGTTGCTGAGTTGGTTGTTGATACCAGGGCCACGATTGATCAGAATCCGGCGAGTATCTTTGCCAAACGGTGCGGGGCGAGCACTGGGGTTGCGGGTTTCTTTGGGGAAGATCGCACCGAATTGAATTTCGAGCGGATCGTTGCCAGAACCGTAGGGGTGCTGATCGGGGAGTGGGCGATCGTAAGCGGCAAAGGTCGTAATAAATTGAGGAACTTTGCGGAATGGCGCACTGTAATTGAACAGGTCTTGTTGCGGACCCCAGTTGCGGCACTCTTGCGCTTCTTGACCCAAACCACGCAGATAGGGCACGGTTTCTTCACCGAAGTAATCTGCATACTCCTGAGAATCTACCAGTGCATCAACTAGAGCTGCCAGACCACCACTCGAAACAATGGAGAAGTACTTCTGCACTTCTTCCCGGCTGCTCGGGCCACGACCCAAGAAGTGGCGGAATGCCAACTCTAGAGCACGGCTGTTGATGTAGGGTTCAAAGAAGTTTTTGCGATATAGCGGTGATTTACCAAGGCGGCGGATAAACTCCTTCATGGAGATATCGCCGTTTTTAACTTTGGATTCTAAATCGGAGATGCCCAAAGAATAAGCACGGGTGATATCGCGCTCAAACACTTGGCGATAAGCTGCCTTGACGACCTCTTGTTTTTCAGCAGCCGACAAACCGGGCTTCATGACAAACTTAGGTCTACGCTCAGCTGAGTTGAAGTAAATCTGAGGTAGTTGCAGACCTTGTAAGTCTCCCGAGGGGCGCTGCCGCACTTTATCAGATGGGCTGGGCGCTTTAAATTCGTTAATTAGAACGTCGAAATATTGGCTAACGACGTTGGTGGCGTCTTCATCACGACGGAAGTAACCGAGGGCTGCTTGGCGCATTTCTTGCAGAGCCACAATGGTTGCGTCGCCTGAGCAAGCGTTCTCAATAATTTCTCGTAAGCCGCGGGTGTTGACGGCAATGATGTTGGGGTCGCCCGCCACGATCGCATAGGTCACATAGCGCAAGAACCAGCTTAGGTCGCGCAGAGACTTCTGCATATTGCTCGGACCATAGCGAGCAACGTTAATGGGTCTAAAACCAACGGGGGTTGGGCCACCGCTGGAGGCGCTGAACAGCGATCGCAACCCTTCGAGAAAACCACCCCGGCTCTCTACATAAGTTGCGGTACCCAGTTTCATGGATTCTCGGACATCGCCCACTTCCATGCCACCAGCCATCGCCATGGCAGTCTCCCTAGGCTTCTCCAGGTAAGCCATTGGTGAACCGCCAACGAAGATACGGTTAGCCGCGCGAGAAACGATGATTTCCGAGTTTTGAGTTAGCGCTTCTGCAATTTCAAGGCGCTTCAGACCGGAGTTAAAGTAGCTTGTTAGTTCACCTAACTCAGCAGTGCCTAAAAAACGGTCTTGCTGTTCAGCTTGAGAAATTGTTGCAACTGGTACGGTTTGATAGAGTTGCGGGCGCGCAACCGAGCTTCCACCACTTGCCTTAACACTCATTGGATTTCAAAAGCTCCCTTCAGATCTCATTAATGCGTTGAACCTGACCAGAGTGCCACCTGGCAACCATCCACAAGCCAATTCTCTAGAGGTTCATTCAAATTTAAAGAACAAGGCTTCTGGAAAGAATTAATAAAAGACTGCCTAGGGTCAACCAGCTCAGTTTTTAGATTAGAACGTTTCGGGTGCTCCACGACGTTTTATTAAAAAGTGTGTAGAGCATTCCTGTTACATTTACGCAGCAATCATACGAGATCTTGGCTGTGAACCTGAGAGAAAAGATAAGTTTTGTTACTTTATGGGTTGTAACTGACTTTATTTTTACTGAAATGTAAATCGCTGATCGTGAAGGTCAAAGACTCAAATTTCCTCATTCAATCGGGGCTATCAGTCTCTCTCCAGCCTGAAGGCGATCGCGTTACAAATTAGGCAGCGATCCCTTAATCTTTCTTCACGTAAAGGTTAGCTAGTTTACAAACTTCCTGACACTCTTTGGTGCAACCCCGTACATAGATCGCGCAAAGACATTCGGTAAACTCAATCTTGCTGCGATTTTGCTAATCATGTCAGACTCTCAAACCGTTAGCGCTGCTGTCGCCAAACTCTACGACACCTATCCATTTCCGCCAGAGCCGATTTTGGATGAACCACCACCGGGCTACAACTGGCGCTGGAACTGGTCAGCAGCCTATAACTTCTGCACGGGACAAAAACCTATCAAACAAAATATTCGGATTTTAGATGCGGGTTGCGGGTCAGGCGTAGGCACTGAATACCTCGTCCACTTAAACCCCGAAGCCCAAGTCATCGGTATTGATCTAAGTGCAGGGACTCTCGCCGTTGCCAAAGAACGCTGCCAACGCTCCGGTGCCGATCGCGTCGAGTTTCATCACTTAAGTATTTATGATGCCGGACAGCTCCCTGGCGAATTTGATCTGATTAATTGTGTCGGTGTTTTGCACCACATGCCCGATCCAATCCGGGGCATCCAAGCATTAGCCAGCAAATTGGCACCCGGCGGCTTGATGCATATCTTCGTTTACGCTGAGCTGGGTCGTTGGGAAATTCAACTGATGCAAAAAGCGATCGCTCTACTACAAGGCGATCGTCGGGGTGACTACAAAGATGGCGTGCAGGTGGGGCGACAAATTTTTGCAGCCTTGCCCGAAAACAATCGCCTTGTCAAACGTGAGCAAGAGCGCTGGTCTTTAGAAAACAAAAAAGACGAGTGCTTTGCTGATATGTACGTCCACCCGCAAGAAATTGACTACAACATCGACACCCTATTTGAGTTGATCGATGCCTCTGGGTTAGAGTTCATCGGTTTTTCTAACCCCCGTCAATGGCAGCTTGAGGCGCTGCTGGCTAAAGCTCCAGAACTAATCGAGCGAGCCAAAACTCTGAGCGATCGCCAACGCTACCGCCTCATCGAACTGTTAAACCCTGAAGCTGTTACCCATTACGAATTTTTCTTAGGGCGACCTCCCATTGCCAAAGCAGATTGGTCATTAGACTCTGACCTGTTAAACGCCATTCCTGAGCGCAGCCCTTGTATGGATGGGTGGCCCAGCCAATGCCTGTTTAACTACGACTATCAGATCGTTAATTTATCCACAGCAGAATTTGAGTTTTTGCAAGCTTGCGATCGCAATGCCACACAACAACAAACAGTTCAAGATATCTTGACAGAGGTGCCCTTGGAACTCACTCAAGTGCGATCGCTGGTAGATCAACAACTGGTTTTGCTAAACCCCAACTCCAGCCCCAATCAAAACTAATTTCCTTGCCTGACTGCTGAATTTTTCGGCATTAAGTATTGTTACCACCCCGTGGTATGATCAGTCCTGGCTGATCCCAGTCAAGTCAACCATCTGGACTTGTTTCAGAGTTTTGTAACCTTGTCAGACCCAACACTCGAACCTACACCTGCAATCGGGGAAGCCGAGCCCAATGGTTCTGCTACAGAGCCAGATGCTTCCATGCAAGAGTTTCACCGACTTCAGCAAGAACTGCTGATTTGGACTCTCGTTGCTACCGGAATCATCTTTGTTTCTGTCTGTTTTTTTTACTCCCTGAACATTGCTCTCAACTATTTGATTGGGGCGTGCACAGGTGTGGTTTACTTAAGAATGTTGGCTAAAAACGTTGAACAGCTAGGCAGAAGTAGAGAGCGTCTAGGCAATACACGCTTGGCTCTATTTATTGGCTTGATTGTAATAGCAACTCAGCTAAATCAACTCAAAATCCTCCCAATTTTTTTGGGATTTCTGACCTATAAAGCTGCGCTCATCGTTTACGTGTTGCGGATTACATTCATTCCTGACCCCAAGTAGGTTGGGCGGTCAAAATTCTCCACTCGAATCTCTGGGGAACCTCCTGAATGAACATGCTGTATTTTGATGCCTTTCACTCACTCCCCCTGGCTGAGTTGGAAGTAGGGCGACACCTTTACTGGCACGTTGGCAACCTAAAGTTGCACGGGCAGGTGTTTATCACCTCTTGGTTTGTCATCGGGGTTCTCATCATTGTCTCTCTGGCAGCAACTCGGAATGTCCAAAGAATTCCAGCAGGGCTTCAAAACCTCATGGAATATGCTCTGGAGTTTATTCGGGACATCGCCAAGACACAAATTGGTGAGAAAGACTATCGCCGCTGGGTGCCTTTTGTGGGCACACTATTCCTGTTTATCTTTTTGTCGAACTGGTCAGGCGCACTCGTTCCCTGGAAGCTGATTAAGCTTCCCGAAGGTGAACTGGGGGCACCTACCGCCGACATCAACACCACGGTAGCATTTGCATTGCTGACTTCCCTCGCGTACTTCTACGCAGGTCTCAGCAAGAAAGGGTTGGGCTACTTCGCTCACTATGTTGAGCCTGTACCCATCATGTTGCCTTTTAAGATTTTGGAAGATTTCACCAAGCCACTCTCCCTCAGCTTCCGTCTATTTGGAAACATTCTGGCTGACGAACTGGTTGTAGGGGTTCTGGTACTCTTGGTGCCTCTGTTCGTACCTCTGCCAGTAATGGTGCTAGGTCTGTTTACCAGTGCAATTCAGGCGTTGATTTTTGCAACCTTGGCAGCCGCCTATATTGGTGAAGCTGTGGAGGATCATGGGCATGGTGGTGAAGAGCATGAGGGGCACGCCTAAAACCCTCAGTTGAGGCGTAATTGACTGCGCCTAATATCTAGCCCGGTCTGTCGCAGAAATTGCTTGGATTAAGTAGTTGCGATCGGTGACTTGGGGCAGCGTGAGAACCACGTATCTGCTAGTTAACGTACACCTGTTAGTTCTGCATTCGAGATAAGGAAACTCATCATGGATCCATTAATTTCTGCTGCTTCCGTTCTGGCTGCTGCTCTGGCTGTTGGTCTGGCAGCAATCGGCCCTGGTATCGGTCAAGGTAATGCTGCTGGTCAAGCAGTAGAAGGGATTGCTCGTCAGCCTGAAGCAGAAGGTAAGATTCGCGGTACCCTGCTGCTCAGCTTGGCGTTCATGGAAGCACTCACCATCTACGGTCTGGTGGTCGCTCTCGTGCTGCTGTTCGCCAACCCCTTCGCATAAGGTTTTTGGTTAACAACTCCGTAGAGACGTGGTCAGCGATCGCGTCTCTACCCACGACTGTTCTCTAGTTCTAGCCCAATTCCAGCTGGACTCTGCTTGGCAACGGGAACCACTCATTATGATGCATTGGACAATCTTACTGGCTGCGGAAACTGCTGAGGGTGGGCTATTTGACCTCGATGCCACCCTGCCATTAATGGCGTTGCAGTTTCTGGCATTAGCAGCCATCTTAAACGTGACTTTTTACAAGCCTCTTAGCAAGGCAATTGACGAGCGAAACGACTTTGTCCGCAATACACAAGCGGAAGCCAAAGAGCGCTTAGCCAAAGCTGAGCACCTCGCAAAGCAGTATGAGCAAGAGTTGGCGGAAGCTCGCCGTAACGCTCAAGCCGTAATTGCCGACGCTCAAGCCGAAGCCCAGAAAATTGCCGCTCAAAAGATTGCAGAAGCGCAGCAGGAAGCTCAAGCGCAACGCGAGCAAGCTCAGCGTGAGTTAGACCAGCAAAAGCAAGCTGCCATGCAATCGCTAGAGGCAGAGGTTGATGCTCTCAGCCGCCAGATTTTGGAAAAACTGCTCGGCCCCCAGTTGGTCAAGTAGAGCTGGCTCAAACGTTGGGAGATGGAAAACAGAGATCGCGGCGGTTTCAGTCGTGGTTTGTAGCTCTGGTGAATGACCAGGGATTGGCATGAGCAGCGCAGTTATGGATGAGTATCATGGGGACTTTTTTATTACTAGCGACGGCAGGTAGCGCCGCTGCCTCGGAACTCGCGGAAGCAGCTGGAGAAGGTGGGTTTGGCCTAAACTTCGACATTTTAGAAACCAACCTCATCAACCTCGCCATCATTATTTTTGTGCTGTTCTACTTCGGGCGGAAGTTTTTGGGCAGAATCCTGACGGAGCGACGCTCGACCATTGAGACAGCGATTCAAGAAGCAGAAAAACGTCAGCGAGATGCAGCAGCAGCACTAGCAGCGCAACAGCAAAAGTTAGCGCAAGCTCAAGCAGAAGCAGAACGCATCCGGGCTACAGCCCACAAAAATGCTGAATCAGCTAAAGCAGAAATCTTGGCGCAATCGGTCAAAGATGTAGAGCGCATGAGAGCGGCTGCGGTTCAGGATACCAACTCTGAAAGAGAGCGGGCGATCGCTGAGCTTCGTCAACGGGCTGCGGCTCTAGCAGTTCAGCGGGTCGAATCTCAAATTGGTAATTACTTGAATAATGACTCGCAACAACAGTTGATTGATCGCAGCATCGCGATGTTAGGAGGTCAGTCATGAAGGACAGCATTGTCGCAGGGCAAATCGTAGAGCCTTATGCTCAGGCTCTCATGTCAGTGGCTCAGTCTAACAACCTCGTCGATCGTGTAGGCGAAGATGTCAGTGCCCTTCTAGAGCTGTTGAACAATTCCGAAGAGTTGCGGAATTTCTTGACGAGTCCGCTGGTCAAAGCAGACGTTAAAAAAACTGTGTTAGGTCAGGTTGTGGGCGACCAAGTCCATAACTACACCCGCAATTTCTTAATGCTGCTGGTCGATCGCGGTCGAATTTCCTTTCTCCAAGGCATTTGCAAACAATATCAAGCTCTGCTGCGGAAACTAAATCAAACCGTGCTAGCTGAAGTCATCTCGGCGGTAGAACTTACAGATGAGCAAAAGCAATCTGTGCGCAATAAAGTCACCGCTATGACCAATGCCCGCCAAGTCGAGCTCGATACTAAGATTGACCCTGACTTAATTGGTGGCGTGATCATCAAAGTCGGCTCTCAGGTGGTTGATGCAAGCCTACGAGGCCAACTCCGCCGTATTTCTATCCGTCTCAGCAACGTGAGCGCTTAACCAACTGGCGATCGCACTTCCTCACCAGGCAGTCGATCAACCTTCTCAATGGAACGGCCTCGCGCCCGATTCTTACTTGAACACTCAGTCCTAACAAGAGCAATTCCCATGGTAAGCATCAGACCTGACGAAATTAGCAATATTATTCGCCAGCAAATTGAGCAATACGACCAAGACGTTAAAGTTTCTAACGTTGGTACTGTGCTGCAAGTCGGCGACGGCATCGCCCGCATCTATGGCCTAGAGAAGGCAATGGCGGGTGAGCTGCTCGAATTTGAAGATGGCAGCGTTGGTATCGCCCTCAACCTCGAAGAAGACAACGTCGGTGCCGTATTGATGAGCGACGGTCGCGACATTCAAGAAGGCAGCTCTGTGACCTCTACAGGCAAAATCGCTCAGATTCCTGTAGGTGACGCGATGATTGGTCGTGTCGTTGATGCACTGGCACGTCCCCTTGATGGTAAAGGTGATATCCAAACCAGCGAAACTCGTCTAATCGAGTCTCCGGCTCCTGGCATCATTGAGCGGAAGTCTGTATACGAACCCATGCAGACCGGGATTACCGCGATCGACGCCATGATTCCCATTGGTCGTGGTCAGCGCGAATTGATCATCGGTGACCGCCAAACCGGAAAAACCTCTGTTGCGGTTGACACCATCCTCAACCAAAAAGGCGAAGACGTAATCTGCGTTTACGTAGCGATCGGTCAGAAAGCATCTACCGTTGCTAACGTCGTCAACGTCCTGCGTG
>CBIHQL010000042.1:0-14312 GCA_966211855.1 uncultured bacterium | reverse complement strand
AATCGGCGGCTTTATTATATTCAGCCTTCTGAAACGATGCTGAGCCTAAGGCAAATAAAACGGCGGCGTTATTTTGGTCGAGCGATCGCGCTTTTTCTAAAGCTGTAATGCCCTTATCTAACTCATTCGCTTGGAGATAAAGACTCCCAAGCAGTGACCAAACCTGGTGATTATTAGGGGCAAGCTGTGAGGCTAATTGGGCTCTGGGCAACGCTAGCTCATACTGTTGAAATTGGGCGAGTTGAGCGGCTTCCTGTGCTAGGCTTAAGCCCTGCTGCTCTAATTGATCACCATTGAGTTGCAGGGTGTGGGGAACCAAGGCTTGTGCTGAGGCAGGCTGGGCAAAACTCCAAGCACTTAGCATGAGCAAGAAGGGCAGCAATGAAATGAGTTTAGGCACAGTACAGTCCTAGATCAAGAACACGAGGGTTGTCAGCTAGATTAGATCATCCCAAACCTATCGTGGCAAAAATCTGGGGGAAAGACCAGTCTCAAAGGTGTCACTCCCAGATTTTTTAGAGCATATATCTCAAGGTAAGAGCATAGTTTATGCTGAAAGATTGCTCGCGCTTACCAAGCTCGTTGAGATGCTGTGCGGCTGAATTTTGGTATTTACTAACATACATTTGCTAGGTTAATTCGTCTTGAGCACTTCGTTTACGTTTCAATGTCAAGCTCGTTGCTGCCAAACTCAAGCGCGCGCAGGTCTGTTTATGACCCCACACGGCATGGTCGAAACACCACGATTTATGCCCGTTGGGACTTTGGCAAACGTTAAAACCGTCACCCCAGCACAACTTCACGAAACGGGGGCACAAATGGTTTTAGCCAACACCTATCACCTGCATTTGCAACCGGGCGAAGAGATTGTGGCGCAGGCTGGGGGGCTACACCGCTTTATGGCGTGGTCGGGGCCAATGCTCACAGACTCTGGCGGCTTTCAGGTGTTTAGCTTGAGCGAAATGCGGCAAATTTCAGAGACTGGGGTAAAGTTTCGCTCACCCAAAGACGGTCAAATCATTCACCTCACCCCAGAGCGCTCCATCCAAATTCAAAATCAACTGGGGGCGGATGTGATTATGGCATTTGATGAGTGCCCTCCTTACCCTGCCAGCCGCGAAGCTGTGATTGAGGCTACTGCTCGTACGTATCGCTGGTTAGAACGTTGCATTGCGGCCCACGATCGCCCTGATGACCAAGCATTATTTGGCATTGTCCAGGGTGGGGTGCATCTCGATTTGCGCCAAGAAGCAGCGCGATCGCTAGCAGCCCTTGATTTACCTGGTTATGCGATTGGGGGCGTGAGTGTTGGTGAACCCCCGGAACTGATTGAGAAAATCGTCCAAGCCACCGCACCTTTACTGCCTGCTGAGAAACCTCGTTATTTGATGGGTGTGGGCACCTACCGCGAGATGGCACAAGCGATCGCCGCTGGCATTGACTTGTTTGACTGTGTAATTCCCACCCGCCTGGCTCGTCATGGCAATGCCTTAGTTAAAGGAGAGCGCTGGAATCTTAAGAACGCTCGGTTCCGCGAAGACTTTACACCCTTAGATGACACCTGTACTTGTTACGCTTGCCAGCACTTTACTCGTGCTTACATTAGTCATCTACTGCGATCGCGGGAGATTTTGGCTTATACCCTCTTGTCAATTCACAACATTACTGAGCTGATTCGCTTTACCCAACAAATGCGAGCAGCTATCTTTCGTGGCACTTTTGCAACCGAATTTGCTGAGTGGTTAGCACCGGCTCCTACCCTGGCAGAAGCCCCGATGTAAACCTGCAAAAGTGTGGGGGAGATGCTGCTTAAGCGCCGATCAAAGCGTGTTAAGATACGTAGCAATTCTGAAATCTGTGTTGGAGAGGTACAGTCATTCATGGAAGCAGCACTGCTGTTGGCGAAACTGCCTGAAGCCTACTCGGTCTTCGATCCCCTGGTAGACGTTCTACCCGTTATTCCTGTGTTTTTCTTGCTCCTCGCCTTTGTATGGCAAGCGGCTGTGGGTTTTAGATAAGCTGATAAACCTGTCTAAATCACCGAAAATCACTGATAAAATACCTCGAATTCAAAAGGATGGCGATCGCACAAGCAACAGCCATCCTTTTTTGAGTTTATTTTGCTCTAAGCCAGCTTTGACCTAGCTCCGTCCCGACATCACTTTTTGAAATGCAGGCCGCTCCGTGAACTGTTTGAGGTAGTTAGTAATGCCAGGGTAGTTGTTGAAATCGATCTTCAACATCATCGGGATGTATGCCAGCATCGTTCCGACTGCGACATCGGCAACGCTGAATTCATTGGCTACCAAGAAAGACTTTTGCTCAAAAATTTGGTTCAACGCTGGAAATAAACGTGCCGACTCTTTTTCTCGGCTCGCTTCCACAAAAATTCCTGGCCCTAGCGTCGCATTGGCAAACAGCACCCATTGAGCAATTTCAGCCCGTTGCTCGGTTGAGAGAGCTGTCTTGCCATATTTATCTGCCAAATACATTAAAATCGCGCCCGACTCCCACAACTTCACATCTCCATCCACAATGGCTGGTACTTTGCCCATGGGGTTAATCGCGAGAAATTCTGGCTTGAGATGTTCCTGGGCTTGCATGTCTAACAAGACAAACTCATAGGGAACACCCAGTTCTTCGAGATAAATTTGTACGATTGAGGCCCGACTCCGGGCACCCCCATACAGCTTTAACATCAATAAGCTCCTTGTCTAATCAGGTGCGATCGCCAAACGTGATCTGCCCAAGTTTAGACTTTAGCGCAGGATGTTACTTACCAGAGACCTTTTCGACCACCAGGGCGTACCGTTGCCCAGTTAGTACGTGCCAGCGCCAGTTGCTCATCCGTAATTTTGGCACCTGTCAAATTAGCTCCGCAGAGATTTGCGCCCCGCAGATTCGCGTTTGCCAGATAGGCGTGACTGAGATCGGCACCCCGCAGATCTGCATCTTGCAAATCGGTGTAGCTCATATAAGCCCGACAAAGGTTGCTGTCACGCAGGTTTGCCCCATGCATACTGGCTCGACCAAAGTCAGCATTGAACAAGTTAGCTCCCTGCAAATTAATCTTGTCGAGCTTTGATTGGTGGAAAATGGCACCCACCAACTCAGCCCGCTGCAAAGTCAACAAGCTTAAATCATAAGCTGCAAAATCACGCCGACCCTTGGCATAAGCAGTTTGCAGAGTTTGAGCATCCATTTTCGGGGGCGCTTTTGCTCGCTCGGCTGTAGTTCCTCGAGTGCGCACAATGGTCAGGGCAGAAGGTTTCGCTGCAAACACGCGACTCCGAGCCACACCGGACTGGAGACTGGTCGAGTCTGATTTCGCTGCCGCTTGACGGGCTCGAATTGCCATCGCTGCCCGAGCCGCCGGAGAAGAGGTCAGTGAATCTCCCATATCTTCAGCCCGTTCTGTTGACTGCCGCCGGGGCTGTGTCGGGCTATTGGGTTGAGCCGCCATGCTCTTGGCTAGGCTATCTAGGTAAGGTTCTAAATCTAAAGCTCGCAAAATTTCATTTGCACATTGATAACGATGCCGCACCGAGACTTCTAACATCTTGCTCAGCACTTCGGCAAAGTGTTCGCTGACGTGGACATGAGTGCGCCACACCAACTCACCCGTCGCCGGATCGTAATCCAAATCTTTGGGTGCCTTACCTGTTAGTAAATAGATGCAAGTCACGCCCAAAGCGTAAATGTCACTGGCGTAGACCGGACGCATTGCCATTTGCTCTGGCGGGGCATATCCTGGGGTGCCGATCGCATAAGCCGTCAAAGCGGTTTGGTCAGAGACACTCGCCGTAGTTTGGCTGACTTGGTCTTTGACAGCCCCAAAGTCAATCAACACTAGCTTGGCGTCTTGAGTGCGGCGAATCAGGTTAGCGGGTTTAATGTCTCGGTGAATCACCTGCTGGCTATGGATGTATTGCAGCACAGGTAGAATTTCACTGAGAAACTGTTTCACCCCAGCTTCGCTCAGCGGCCCAGATCGCTTGACTTCTTGTTGGAGCGTTGCACCACTAATATATTCTTGGACTAAATAAAATTCTTGATTGGCTTCAAAGTAGTCGAGCAGACGGGGAACCTGTGGGTGACTACCGATCTTACCGAGTGTCTTGGCTTCCCGCCGAAACAACTCACGAGCCATCTGTAATACGTGGGGGGCGTTAGAAGTTGGGCGCAATTGCTTAATGACGCACTTCGGTTCGCCAGGAAGCATCTCATCTGTAGCCAGAAATGTAGCCCCAAAGCCGCCCTGGCCCAGCCCTTGGTCAATGCGATAGCGATCGCGCAGCAATAACTTTGTACCACAAGCCTGACACAACTCGGTGTGGGTCATATTCTCAGGGCTAGGACAGGCTGGATTTATGCAGTAGCTCATTCAGCATCACCCACTACGACGTCGCTCATCGGAATTTATTGCAATTCCACCTTAATTATCTGGTCAGAAACGACGAAGTGCAGTGTAGGTCATGCGGGA
Organism: uncultured bacterium; assembly: GCA_966211855.1. Classification (GTDB taxonomy): domain Bacteria; phylum Cyanobacteriota; class Cyanobacteriia; order FACHB-46; family FACHB-46; genus CBIHQL01. Next base: position 9,829 of record CBIHQL010000042.1, on the reverse strand, counting down.
AATCCTTTGAAGACTTGCTAAAGCTGCGGGAGTCTTCATTAAAGCATTGATAAAATACCCACGGCTCTACGGGCACTGTCGTTTGCAAATATCACTCTTCAATAAGAATGCCCTGAAGCTAGCCAAAGCGCACCAGCTATCTCTGCATTAGCAATTTTGCTTCATTTGCAAAGCTCGATCGCAACAAGGTGTACATATTTGACTCAAGAAGCTATTTGTTATTTTTTATACCAAGTGCAACCTGATCAATTTCTGACTTGAGTTAGTTTTAGCAGATTTCTCTCTTCAGGAGATCTAGAAGATCACTGAACCGTCAGCGCAATCTCCATTACAGAGACAGAGGCGATCGCAGATTCAAGGGATTGGTATGGTTGGGCGCTACAATAAGTGGGCTGACATCGGTTGACATAAGTTAAGAATTGAAGCGGGTCAATGCGTATCTCTCTGAACTGGCTGCGGGAACTGGTGGACATTTCAATGACCCCAGAGGAGTTGGCCGAAGCCCTGACAATGGCTGGGTTTGAGGTCGAAGACATTGAAGATCGTCGCACCTGGGCAGAAGGTGTCGTCGTGGGAAAAGTATTAGACTGCCAACCTCACCCCAATGCTGACAAATTACGGGTTTGTCAAGTAGACATTGGCGCCGAAGAACCTTCCAATATTGTTTGTGGTGCGGCTAATGTGCGGGCTGATGCTTACGTACCAGTCGCCACCTTGGGCACCTATCTCCCCAATATTGACCTTAAAATTCGCCCAGCTAAATTGCGCGGGGTGCCTTCCGCCGGTATGATCTGTTCGCTGGCAGAGATAGGATTGGCGAAAGAATCAGAAGGCATTCATATCTTTACCCAGGCCGATTTGCAGCCCGGTCAAGACGTGCGACCGTTGCTGGGGTTAGATGATGTCGTTTTGGATGTTACCTCAACGGCTAACCGCGCTGATGCTCTGAGCATGGTGGGCATTGCTCGTGAAGTTGCCGCCATTACAGGAGCCACACTCCGCTTACCTGCCCCGGCTGAAGCAGCAATTCAAAACCAAGGTAACAGCCTAGCGCTTAAGATTTCTGAGCCACAAGCTTGCCCCACGTACATTGGCACCGTCATTGAGTCGGTTCAAATTGCTCCTTCCCCCGCTTGGCTACAACAACGCCTGCAAGGAGCTGGAGTCCGCCCGATTAATAATGTGGTGGATATCACCAACTATGTATTGCTGGAATGGGGTCAACCTCTGCATGCATTTGATCGCGATCGCCTGCAAGCTGTAGCGAGTAGCAGTGAGTTAACGATCGGTGTGCGGTTTGCTAATGCAGGTGAATCTCTGAAAACTCTCGATAGCCAAACCCGAACCCTACAAGAGCAAACTCTTCTCATTACAGTGAACGATCGCCCGATTGCCTTGGCAGGGGTGATGGGCGGCGAAGAGACCGAAGTTCACGCAGGCACCCAAAATCTGGTTTTAGAAGCGGCTTTGTTTGATCCAGGTGCAGTCCGGCGATCGGCTCGCAGTCAAGGGTTGCGTACCGAAGCATCGGCTCGTTATGAACGGGGTGTGAACCAGGCGGAATTGGCGATCGCTTGCCGTCGAGCTTTGCAGTTAATCACCGAATTGGCGCAAGGCACTGTAGTGGCCCAAGAAACCGCTAGCCGCAGCGATCAATCTTGGACGCGATCGATCGAGTTACGTTTAGAGCGAGTCAACCAAATTCTCGGCCCGGTAGAAGCTGGCGACGATATGGGAGAGCTGACTGCTGCTGATGTTGAGCGGACATTAACCAGTTTGGGATGCCAACTCACCCCGGCAGATCAGCCAGACACTTGGACAGTAACCGTGCCTCCCTACCGCTACCGCGACTTAGAGCGCGAAATCGACCTGATTGAAGAAGTGGCGCGGCTCTACGGCTATAACAAGTTCTGCGACACGCTGCCCAACAAAACCGAACCTGGCTATCTCTCGACCGACGAAGCCTTAACTCGGAGAATTCGGGAAGCCTTCCGGGCGGCTGGGTTAACCGAGCTGATCCAGTATTCTTTGGTAAAACCTGGCGAAGATCGACAAGTTGCGATCGCCAATCCTCTGTTCACCGAGTACTCTGCATTGCGCACTGACCTACTTTCGGGTTTGATTGATGCCTTCCAGTACAACCTAGAGCAAGGCAACGGCGCTCTCAACGGGTTTGAAGTCGGTCGTATTTTCTGGAAAGACGAAGATGGGTTGATGGAAGCTGATGCCCTCGGCGGCATTGTCGGCGGTGACCCTCGCGAAGGCAAATGGGTGCAAAGCGGTCGAGAACAACCGATGAGCTGGTTTGAGGCTAAAGGTTTACTCGATAGCGTTTTCCGACGTTTAAACATTGCAGTGGAGTACCAACCCGATCGCCGAGACGATCGCCTTCATCCAGGCCGCACCGCTTCCCTATGGGTAAGGGGCAACCGTTTGGGCACTTTCGGTCAACTCCATCCTCAGTTACGCCAAGAACGCGGGTTATCCGATTCTGTTTATGCTTTTGAGCTAGCGCTTGACGTGCTGTTAAACGAGCTAGATCAAGACGAAAGAATCACCCCCGCCTTCCAGCCCTACTCAACTTATCCCCCATCCGATCGCGATATTGCCTTCTTTGCACCCACCCAAGTCTCGGTGGCAGAACTGCAACGCACCATCACTAGAGCTGCGGGCAATCTCCTCGACAAGGTAGAGATTTTTGATGAATACCGAGGTAAAAATGTCCCTGAAGGACAGCGTAGCCTCGCCTTCCGCTTAATCTACCGAGCCAGCGATCGCACCCTCACCGACACTGACATTGAGCCCGTACACCAAAAAGTTCGTGAGGCATTAGTTGAAAAGTTCAATGTGGACTTGAGAAGCTAGACCTCTCCCCCAGCCCCTCTCCTGCTAGGAGAGGGGAGTCAAAGCACTTGCAATCAACCTGAAATACACCCCTTTCCACGATGCCGAAATATGTCATGGTTGGGCGTTACTGTGAAAACGTCCTTGAAAAGCGTGCTCCTTATCGTCAAGCGCATCTTGATGGTTTAGCTGCTCAAAAATCAGCAGGCCAGTTAATTACGATTGGCCCGACCCAAGACCTCACTCAATGCTTTGGCATTTATGAGGCTGACAGTGAAAATACGGTACGGCAGTTAATTGAAGCTGACCCTTACTGGCAGAATGGCATTTGGACTGAATACCAAGTTCATGAATGGATTCAGGCTATCTAGGCGATCGCTAACCTAGATGCTGGCGGCAAAATTCTAAAGCTTCTTTCAAATCGCTCGTTTGCTGTAGATATACCATTGGCGGACGAGCGATCGCGATTAAGGGCACTCCCAACTCAGCCGCTACCTGCCGCTTTACATCCTCACCTCCGGCGGTTCCAGAAGATTTGGTCACAACGACAGAAATATCCCACTGTCGCCACAAAGCTTTCTCTAGCTCAGCAGAAATCGGAGGGCGCATGGCAAACAAGCGATCGGGCGTAAATCCAGCCGCGATCGCTGCGTCAATGGCGATCGTTGAAGGTAGTAAGCGAGTAAACAAAGTAGCGCGGGCTTGCCAAGGTTGAAATAGCACTAAAGGCTTATACCCCACAATCAGTAAGACTCGCTGCCCTAGTAAGCGATCGCTAGCTAGCAGGGTGGCAAAATCTGGATAGATGTTTTCAGTGCCGGACAGTTGTTCAGGATCGAGGGGTAAAACGGGACGCTCAAACCGCAAGTAGGGAAAGTTGAAGCGGTTAGCCGTGGCGATCGCTAACTGGGAAATCTCGACTGCATAGGGATGAGACGCATCTAAAACCACGCCAATATTTTCAGAATTTAGAAAGTCTGCGATCGTGGTTTCGTTGAGCCGTCCTACCCAAACTTTTCTGGCAGGCTCATTCGTAGTAGCAGCACTCCAGGCTGGATAGAGCTGTTGGGCGGTTGCTGTTGTGACTGAAACTGTGCAAGGAAGGTCGGTAGAGGCGATCGCGGCAGCTAATTGAGCGCTTTCTTGCGTGCCTCCAATCAACCAGATCCGTTTGTTGGCATTCACGCCAGACTCACATCCTAAAATTTCACTTTGAATACTTGAAATAACTCTCCAGCTTGGCTTTTAACCACTTTGCCACCTGCTGCCTGAATCGCCTGCTTCCAATCACTCAACGACTCTAAAAACACCTCTGCACCCAGATAAGTTTCAAGAATTGCCCAATTTTCGGCTAAAGGGGCTTCTGGGTTAATCACATCAAAAACAAAGTAGCTGTCTGGCTTCAGCACTCGCTTTACTTCAGCCATCACCCCTTTCCAGTAGTCGAGCGGGTAGTAGCAGCTCAACCCAGTCGCGATCGCACCATCAAAAAAATTGGCTTCGTACTTCAATTGATGGGCAGGCCCGAGTTCTACGCTTTTGAACAATTTGGAGTTTAACTGAGGGCCGCGAGCATTCAACAAATCCCGCGCCACACTACTCACCTCTTGCCCGTAAAACAACGCGCCCCAATCACGCCAAGGATAAATTAAAAAACTCACCCCACAACCGAGATCTAAATATCGCTGGTTTTTCTGCGGCTGCATTAATTCCCAAAAGGGTGAAGCAATTCGCGCTTGTAGTGCTCCTGACATCCACTCTTGAAACACAGGCATTGCTTCGACTGCTTCTGGCAAATCAAATGCTTCCCGGCGATATTCTCGGTTAAAACGTTCCATCACCAGAGAAACCTGTGCCTGCCAACGGTCGGCTGGCTTTCTTAGCACCTCACCTAAGCTATCGCGGCTAGACGAGGCCTGTAGGGGTGGCTCTGATCGCTTCTTAGACATCCCCACCCCAATCTCTACAATGTTTCATGTCACTATCTCCAGCGTCTCAGATTGACCTAGCCTTTCAACGCTTTGGTGAAATTCTGCCGATACGAACGATTAGCCAACAGCACTGGCCACAACAGCGCTAAATATAACCGCCCGCCGCTAAAGTTAGTGCGATGGAAGCCCTGCAAAAACTTCCAAATGCCACCGATGTAAGTTCCGAGCAAAAGTACACCCAGGAGTGTTGTCATATTTGCTTCCTCAATCGCCTATTGATTTGGAGCTAACCGAGATCTATCGCTGATCTTAACCAACCTCGTGCCGTTCACCCACTGTCTCAGCGAGATGTAAGAAAAATAACGGACACAGGCTCTAGCTTCACTGTAACCTTGATTGGATGGGTGAGGCGGAGAAAACGTTGAAAAGCGAATCAGTTGTAGCGATCGCCGCTGATCAGTTTAGGAACTTGTTAATTCTCTTTGCTCGAATCTTGAAGATATCAGTATGCTGTAAGAGCATTCAGAATCACAACTTAGTCTTCTGTCAGTTGGCCCAATCCAACATTTATGCAGCTGATAGTGCCAGTGTTTAATAAGAGCACAATCTAAGCGATTAATATTCAATCACAACAATTTTTTCACTATTTTTCTATCTTAGGCAAGATGAGCCGACTAATCTCGAACCTAAACTTCTGGAGGATACTCCGACCTCTACATTCATAGGAGACTAGAAAAACAACGGAGCCGAATCTGTTGTTGTAGTTTTGAGTGCGTAGATTTTTAATGAGCAAGGAAGGAGGATCTATGCGAGCAGTGTTAATGGCTGGAGGTTCAGGAACGCGGCTCAGACCGTTGACCTGTGACCTTCCCAAGCCGATGGTGCCTATCCTAAACCGACCCATTGCTGAACATATTGTTAATTTATTAAGGCGGCATAACATCACAGAAATCATTGCAACGCTGCACTATCTTCCTGATGTAATGCGTGATTACTTTCAAGATGGTAGTGATTTTGGCGTACAGATGACCTACGCCGTCGAAGAAGACCAACCTTTAGGAACGGCTGGCTGTGTTAAAAATATCTCCGAGTTACTGGATCAAACTTTTTTAGTCATTAGTGGTGATAGTGTTACTGACTTCGATTTAAGTGCCGCTATTGAATTTCATAAACAAAAGCGTTCAAAAGCGACCTTAGTACTTACCCGGGTTCCAAATCCCATTGAATTTGGGGTCGTCATTACAGATGAAGAGAATCGAATTCGTCGCTTTTTAGAAAAGCCTTCTACAAGTGAAATTTTTTCTGACACGGTAAATACGGGAACTTATATTTTAGAACCCGAAGTTTTAGACTACCTTCCTGAAAATCAAGAATGCGACTTTTCTAAAGATCTCTTTCCCCTCTTGTTAGAAAAAGGGGAACCGATGTATGGCTATATTGCCGATGGCTATTGGTGCGACGTCGGTCACCTCGATGCCTACCGCGAGTCTCAATATGATGCGCTAGAGCGTAAGGTCAAGATTGATTACGCTTACGAGGAGCGATCGCCAGGGGTTTGGGTAGGGCAAAACACCTTCATTGACCCGACTGCCAAAATCGAACCCCCCATCCTCGTCGGTAATAATTGCCGCATTGGGGCACGAGTGCAAATCAGCCCTGGCACCATCATTGGCGATAACGTCACCATTGGCGCAGATGCCGACCTCAAGCGACCGATTATTTGGAATGGGGCGATCGCCGGAGAAGAAGCCCATCTGAGAGCCTGTGCGATTGGTCGCGGTACCCGAGTCGATCGGCGGGCACATGTACTTGAAGGTGCCGTCATTGGCTCACTCTCAACCATTGGAGAAGAAGCTCAAGTCAGCCCTGGAGTGCGGGTCTGGCCCAGCAAGAAAATCGAGTCAGGAGCCACCCTCAACATCAACCTGATTTGGGGTCAAATGGCTCAGCGCAACCTGTTTGGACAACGGGGAGTATCGGGGCTTGCCAACGTCGATATCACGCCAGAGTTTGCAGTGAAGTTAGGTGCGGCTTACGGCTCTACGCTCAAACCGGGTTCGCAAGTGACAGTTTCTCGTGACCAGCGCAGTATTTCGCGGATGGTATCGCGATCGCTGATTGCTGGGCTGATGTCAGTTGGTGTGCATGTCCAGAACTTAGAAGCCACTGCCATTCCAGTTGCTCGTACTGCTGTGCCAACCCTGTCGGTACGCGGTGGCATTCATGTGCGGGTACACCCTGAGCGCGCCGACCACATCTTGATTGAGTTCTTTGATCAAAAAGGCATCAATATTCCCAAATCTCAAGAGAAGAAGATTGAGGGAGCCTACTACAAAGAAGACTTCCGCCGTGCCCTTATTCATGAGATTGGCAATGTTGGTTATCCCAGTCAAGTGCTCGACATCTACAGCACCGCTTTTGAGAAGCACTTAAATGTCGAAGCGGTACACCACAGCAGCTCCAAGATTGTAATTGACTACGTATATGCGGTTTCGGGAGCCGTATTGCCACAGTTGCTCGGCAAGTTTGGTTGCGATGCCGTGGTTCTCAATGCCAGCCTCAGCCAAAACTCTCCGACAACAGCCGATCGCGAAGGGTTGCTCAATCAGTTAGGGCATGTGGTCGAAGCGCTACGAGCCACTTTTGGTGTGCAAGTGTCGGCGAATGGTGAGCAGTTAATTTTGGTCGATGAGGCAGGCATTCCGATTCGGGGTGAAATGCTGACAGCGCTGATGGTTGACATGACTCTGACCGCTCAACCTCGCAGCACCGTAGTCGTACCTGTTCATGCCTCTAGCGCGGTCGAACAAATTGCTCGTCGCCATGATGGCAAAGTTATTCGTACCAAGGCCAACCCCACCGCTTTGATGGAAGCTTGCCACACCAACCCCAATGTCGTGCTGGGCGGCAGTGGTGAAATGGGCTTCATCTTCCCGCAACTGCACCCTGGTTTTGATGCCATGTTCTGCATTGCGAAGATGATCGAGATGCTGACACTGCAAGAGCGATCGATTGGTCACATCCGTTCTGATCTGCCGCGTGTTTGCCATCGTTCTCACACAGTCCGCTGCCCGTGGACTGCCAAAGGAGCCTTGATGCGTCATCTGGTCGAAACCCATCCGGCTGAAAGTTTAGAACTGGTAGATGGTGTCAAGATCTTCAACCATCAGCATGACAGTTGGGTCTTAATCTTGCCTGATGCTGGGGAGCCGTTAGTACACATTTTTGCCAATAGCGACGATCGCGGCTGGGTAGACGAAATCTTGCGTGAATATCGGGCGCGAGTGCAAGAGTTTGTCGATTACGAGCAAGGAATGGAGGAAAACAGGTTAGAGGCATTTAGCACTCTCTAGCTCTGATCGGGGTGGGTTTTTCTGTTAATTTAGCCTTACAGAGAATTAAGCAAAGCCCACCTCATTCATGGGTGAGATGTAGCTTGGGCGTTTTTAAGCGCCGTCACCATTTGATAAACTCTATCTAAGTTCTCCGACATACTTGGGTAAGGGGTTCCCGTCAGAAGTTGGCAGGGTAAAACACCAAACGCACTGAGAGAACGTAGCTAAGCAGTTTAACTGGGTCTATGAATCGCCAGCGGGTAAAAAGCGGGATTCAACGCTGTGAAGCCTAAAGAACGAAAACCAGTTCTGGTTATTAGAGGAGTAATCTACTGGGCAGGGCGTTGTCCAGGGTGTGAGAAAGAGTCAGACAGGGTTCGCCCTGCATCTTTCGCCAGTAGCGCCGAATCTCACTCTCTTTAGAGGTGGGAGTGCGTCAAAATCGATTACGTCTTAACTAACCCACCCTATCCGTACTCAACCCTAATGCCGATGGGTCATAGTCATGTATTAAATTGACGATCATATCCACAAAATCATAAATAAATACACTTGTACTAAAATATAACTAGTATCAAAATCGCGATCGTACACGCTCAGTAACCCGTGGAACACAACTTGATATAGCCGTTCCACAATCCGACGGAATCCTGTGATTGCCTGCCTTAGGAGAACTTGCATCCATGAATAGCTGCATCATCATGGCTGAGATCATTCAAGATCCTCAGTTGCGCTATACCTCAGACACCCAAACGCCCATTGCCGAAATGCTGGTCGAGTTTCCTGGGTTGCGTGCCGAAGATGCACCTGCCCGCTTAAAGGTAATTGGCTGGGGTAACTTAGCTCAGGAAATTCAGGAAACATACCATCAAGGCGATCGCGTTGTGATTGAAGGTCGCTTAAGCATGAATACTATTGAGCGTCCTGAAGGCTTTAAGGAAAAACGTGCCGAATTAACGGCTCAACGCATTCACCGCCTTGATGGCACCAGCAGCAGTGGAGTCACCAGCACTACAACTCCCTCGATGGCATCAGCGGGAACTCGTTCTACCGTGGCTCCGTCTCCCAGTCGTAATGCCCCTGCTGCACCCATGACTATGGCAGAACCCAAGCCTGCGGCAACCCGCTCTAAACCACCCGCACCACCCGCTGTAGAGCCGGATTATGATGATATTCCGTTCTAAAAAGATTTAGAGGAACTCTTGCAAGAAATCGAACGGATTGTCTTCCCAACAAGGCTCGGGCCAGCGCGCTAACAAGTTGCGGACGACATCTGTTTCGATGTCATGCATATCTTCGCGATCAAAAAAGTCACCCAAGGCTTTGATATCGCGTTCCCATAGTGGGGTAAGTGGAGCGGCAAAGTCACCAACATAGTCAGCAAAGGCAGGAGATGATTCGGGTTCCGGCGATCGCCAAAGTTTTGCTGGTTCGGGCGCAGCAGTCGTTTTCCAAGGTACGACCTTGCCAGAGGATTTAGAGCCGAGAGAATTGGGACGCTGTGTAGTCGTCACAGACGCAGCTTGAACCCGCAAAAGATTCAGCTCGCTTGGAAAAGGAACCGCGTCATCCATCGAGGAAGGATTGAACATGGAGTGCACCAGATAACCGTCCCAAACAGGGATCCAATCTGCGATCGTGTAGATGCGAAAAATTCAGCTAGCACTCCACCAACCCTCACACCAAAATTGGTCAATGCTGCTTACGAAATGCTGCTGC
>CBIHQL010000041.1:0-14401 GCA_966211855.1 uncultured bacterium | reverse complement strand
CAACGAAGGCAAGCAAGCCCGCCAGGTTGAACTCAACGAAGACGAAGAACTGATCGTCAAACCGTTGGGCTTACTCACCCGCAAACCGATTATTTACGCCGCCAACGTCTCAGAAGATGACCTTGCAACTGGGAACGATTGGGTCGAGCAAGTGCGACAGTATGCAGGCTCCGAAGCGCAAGTCGTCGTCGTCTCCGCTCAAGTTGAGTCAGAACTGGTCGAACTCCCTGAAGACGAGCGTCAAGATTTCTTGGCTTCCTTGGGTGTGGAAGAAGGTGGCCTTAAGTCCCTCATTCGCGCCACCTATGAACTCCTAGGTCTCCGCACCTACTTCACCACTGGCCCCAAAGAAACCCGCGCCTGGACGATCAAAGCTGGCATGTCTGCGCCTCAAGCCGCTGGCGTGATTCACTCCGACTTTGAACGCGGCTTTATCCGAGCTGAAACGGTTGCCTACAAAGATTTGACCGCCACAGGTTCGATGGCTGCTGCCAAGGAAAAAGGTTTGGTTCGCAGTGAAGGTAAGGAATATATTGTCCAAGAAGGCGACGTAATGCTCTTCCGTTTCAACGTCTAAATTTTCAACAATTCAAAAAGTTTTTGAGGTGGGCGATCGCTCACCTTTTTTATTTATCCGGCTTCTTTTAATCGGTGCGTTGCAACACACCCTAAGTGGAATCGTGGGTACTCTACACGCAATCTTGTTCCTCGTTTCCATGCCGAATTACCACGAGGATAAATTTTTGACATCTGTTACTGAAAGAAGCGATATCGTGCAAACAGGGATATCTCGAAGGTTGCGCGGGTGAAGTCTGATCGTTTTTTTAAGTCACAGGCAGAAGTTGAACAAGGATATCGCCGGATCAAAACCGAGTTGATCGGGGGGGCGATCGCCTTAGGAGGGGTGTTTCTGATTGGCACTGCCTGGTATGCTTTGGTCGAAAAGTGGCGTTGGCTCGATGCTGCCTACATGACCGTCATCACCCTAGCAACCGTTGGTTTTATGGAGGTCAACCCACTCGGCGATCGCGGGCGATTATTTACAATCACGCTGATCTTTATGGGTGTGATCAGCATTGGCTACATCGTCAATCGGTTCACAGAGGCGTTAATTCAAGGATACTTTCAAGAAGGTATTCGGCTCCAACAACGGCGGCGCATTATGGAATCTCTCTCGCAGCATTACATTCTCTGTGGCTTTGGGCGCACAGGTCGGCAAATCGCTTTAGAATTCGCAGCCGAGAGTATCCCGTTTATCACTATTGACTGTGATCTCACACAAATAGAAGACGCGCAGCAGTTAGGTTACATCGCCATCCAAGGAGATGCTACCCTCGACGAAACCTTGCTTAAGGTGGGTATTCAACGCGCGATCTGCTTAGTTGCCGCTCTACCCTCTGATGCCGAAAATCTCTATACAGTTTTGTCTGCCAAAACGCTCAACCCCAAAATTCGGGCGATCGCCAGGGCTAGCACCGAGGAAGCACTCACTAAACTCCAAAGGGGAGGTGCAGATGCGGTTGTGTCACCTTATATCACCGGGGGCAAACGCATGGCGGCGGCGGCTTTACGCCCTCAAGTGATGGATTTTGTCGATGGCATCCTCACGGGCAGCGATCGCGCGTTTTACTTAGAGGAATTTCGGATCGATGCCGACAACTGCCCCTACACAGGTCAAACTCTGCGGGATGCTCGACTGCGATCGCAAACCGGAGCCTTGGTGGTTGCAATCCGGCGCAGCGATGGCAGCTTGATTGTCGGGCCGATGGCAGACACAGGCATTTTGGCGGGGGATGTATTGATTTGCATGGGAACCGCAGACCAGTTGCGCCAACTCAATCGCACGCTAGGCCCAATCCGCAACCGCATGCCTCGGCTCCCCAAACACACCTAATCGAGCTTGAGGGCACTCGCGGGCACATCATCCCAAGAGGTGACGGTGCGGAGTCGAGCCACCCAGCCAGACTGCTTTTGGTGGTCAGTTAAGTTGCTTTCAAACGACTCATGGCAATCTTTGGCATGTTCCTCGCTACAAGAGGCAATACAGGAGTAAAGAATCCCGGATGGATCGATTTGTTCATTGACCCAAATTGTCATACGGTCATGCCTCCAACGGTCGGGCTGAGAATGTACCTACAAACACTTTCTACAAGACTGAGCGGCAGAGAACAAGACTAAACAACCCTTATTCACAAATCCCTAGATTCTGTAATGCTAGAAATTGAGGTTAGCGATTAGCTCACAATCCATACCCAATCGCCTCAGGAGGGTTATATGCTCCACAAATTATTTCTTGTTGGATTGGTAGCCGTGGCGAGTGTGACCGGAATTTCACTAGAGGCGATCGCGCGTCCATCTAGCTCGATCAACAGCATTGTCATTAGCGATGTAGACAGTAACGGTACTGCTTTCGCCAGCCTGTCAGTGCCCGATCGTGACAATAGCCACAATTCCTTTGCTCCAGAGCTGAGTCTTTACGACCTGCATATTGCCAAGATGTACGAAGTCACTGACGCTTTATGCCAACGTCGGCTCACCTTCCCTTTTAACCAACCGCTTCAAGTTTTTCAATGGTCGTACTCAGCTAATGGCATCCCCATCGGTCAATTGCAGATTAGCTGTCGCGACGCTGAAAATGCCATGCTCACCTATGGACGAGGATTTTCATCAGAGGCAACCGCCATCCGTCGCCCTCTGAGCCTAGATGCACCCCCTAGTTCTGAGTTACTCCAGATCCCTACCCTCAATCTCGCAGGATACGAAGCTGCACGCTGGAAAAACTTTACCCAGCAATTACGGCTGAGTGGTAGCTATTGAGCAGGGTCGGGGGTTGGAGTCGAGAGAGATGGAGGAGGTGATTGAGAGGGCTGCAATTTAGGTTGATGAATCATTCGGATGCCCCACCAACAACCAAGGACGATCGCAACGGTAGTTAGCAAGGCCATCGTCATCTTCCAAGCGCTATAGGGGCGATCGCCAATCACTTCACCCGTCTGGGCATTCACCATCACCTGATATTTCTTGTTGTTGTAGCGGTAAGCAGCCAGCCAAACAGGCAACAAAATATGCTTGAACGTGATTTCGCTGTAGGTTGTCGAAACCGAATGCACCCGCTGCTCATCCCCCCCAATATTGATCCGGGCATCTGACTCGATCACCGGAGCCATCTGGTTTTTCGCTTCCTCAAACCCCTGCTGCAACGTCACCTGATAGCGTTGGGCTTTAAACCCAGCCAAAAATGAAGGGTTATAAGGAGCCAAGTGCGAGAGATCCCACGGTTCTAACGCTGCTAAAGAGCCAAGATCCACCGATGTCGAGGCAGGCACCAAGAGATCGTCAAAAGAGAGATCGACGCGACCCGACACTGGTTTCCAACTCGTGCGCTGCACCTGACGGGTTTTAGTGACGGTTTTCCCTTCCGAATCAGTTTCTTCGTAGGTTTCGGTCACATAGTAGTGAGTGCCCCGCTCCCCCTGATAGTGACTCACTGTAAACGCGTCATAAGTCCAAAACGGGATATACACGCCTTGCAAGCTTTCGTGCTGGGCTAGTTTTTTCAAACCACCAGGGGCAAACCACAGACTCTCTAACCAGGTGTGAATTTTCTCACGAGCGGCTTTTTGACCCACACCAAACGGCAATACCGCTTCTGGAGCAATGAGGGGGTTGGCGGCTTGCGGTTGCGCCACAATACTGGTTCCACAGAACGGACACAGCCCTGCCACATCTGGGGGTTCAAAATTGATCTGAGCGTGGCAGCCCGGACAGGCAACTTCCAAGGCGGTCGTTGACAGCGTTGCCATCTGCGCCCGATCTGTACTGAGATACTCCTCATAGGATCGCTCCTCTACCTGCTCGGCACTCTGAGGAATTACTTCTTCGCGACCACAGTAAGGGCATTTCAGTTGTCCTGCCTGCGGGTCAAACTGCAAACTCGCCCCACAACCAGGGCAAGGAAATTGTTTGATGAGAGGTTTGGTAATGGTCATAGCGATCGCTTAGCTGACAGGAGGAGCAGGCGGAATCATGGCGAGAGTTGCTGCTAGTTCTGGTACTTCAGTGGCAACTTTCCAACTGTCCATGCCCGATCGCCAGACGTGGGTTTGTGCGGTCAAACCACTTTGCGGCAGTTGCTCAAGGGTAAATGGGCCAAAGTTTTGCCCCTCTCGCGAAATGAACCACTGCACTTGCACGGGCTTTATGGGCGGCGGAGGTGGCGCAACCGGAGATGGAGGGGCAGGAGGTGCCACAGGAGGAGGGGCAGCAGGCGTACCTTGCAAGTTGGAGATCAATTGCTGCCCCATTGCTAAGCCAACGCCAAAGTCTAAGGCTTGATTCCCCCCGTCTGGATTGTTAGCCGAAATTTCGATCGCATTAGCAGCTTGGAATTGGGCATATTGCTGCATGTTGCCCAAAATGCCGATCGAGGCTCGCTTATCTAAAGCCGTCTCAACTTCGGGGGGCAGCGATACGTTTTCGATCAAAACTTGGGGTAGTTCCAAGCCAAAGCGCTGCATTTCGAGCTGCATGCCACTGCGGAGTGCTTCGCCCATTTCGCCGTAGCGAGCAGCCAAGTCAAACAGCGGGATCTTAGCTGTGCCAAACCAAGTCGCGATCGCCGTGATCATCATGTTGCGGATTTGATCGCTGACTTCATCGACCTGGAACAAACCGTCGGTGCTGACCAGTTGCTGTAATAAAACCGCTGGCTCAGCGACTCGAATGCTATAAGTACCAAACGCCCGCAACCGCACCGGGCCAAGTTCGGGGTCACGCACGGTAATCGGGTTGGCGGTGCCCCACTTCAGGTTGGTGAAAATCTTAGTGTTAAAGAAATAGACTTCGGCTTTGAAGGGCGAGTTGAACCCGTATTGCCAACCTTTTAAAGTGCTGAGGATCGGTAAGTTTTGAGTGGTGAGTTCATACATTCCCGGCTCAAAGGTGTCAGCAATTTGACCTTCATTAACAAACACGGCTTTCTGTCCGGGTCGCACCGTCAACTTCGCACCCATTTTGATTTCGTTGTTGTGGCGCTGAAATCGGTAGGCGATCGTGTCGTTGCTGGGGTCAAGCCATTCAACAATATCGACAAATTCGCCTCTAATTTTGTCAAAGATACCCATTCACGGTCTCCTAAATTTTTTTGAAATCAAACACTGCTATGAAGTGAGAAGTGTTGTGCGAGTGCTACCCTACTAGTGCCCATTTAGCAGTTCCAGCCACCAATCAAATTCAAAATCATGGGGCAATGTTCCAGAAATAGCGATCGCTTTCAGTAGTTTCACGACCTTAGACAAAACTTCGTTCTGCAATCTGCACGCAGAGCGGTTTGCCATACGGAACTTGCAACCTCAGCTTTATGAAATCAAGCTGGAGTGGGCAAACTGGACTAGGGGAAATTCAGGAAACTACCTAGAATCGCCTCTCGTGCATTGTGTCCCTGCGTCCACTCGTGAGGTGAAGTTATGACCAAAATGCGTCCACTGATTACTCTTTTTGGCTTATCTGCTCTACTATGCGGGTTCACCCCGACTGTGTTGGCGCAGACTGAATCGACTCAAGCGGCTCCAGCACCATCCACTACGGCTCCTGAGCCTCAACCACAATTTAAAGCTCAAGATTTTTTTAACAGCGCTACAAGACAAGCTAAAAAATCTAATTACAACGCAGCTCTTAAAGATTTAAATCAAGCGATTGAGCTAAATCCTAGCTATGCGTCAGCGTATGTCAATCGAGGGTATATTCTCTCCACTCAGGGCGATCGCGACGGCGCAATGGCTGACTTTAACCGAGCGATTGAACTCAACCCCAACGACCCCACGGCCTATGTCAACCGAGGTCGGCTGTATTACGAAGCGGGCGATCGCCAAGCCGCTTTAGCAGACTTTAACCAAGCGATTGAGCTGAAATCTGACTACGCCGCTGCTTATCTCAACCGAGGGGTGCTACACGCATCAACAGGGGATACTGCCACTGCTTTGGCAGACTTCAACCAAGCGATTGAGCACAACTCAGAGTATGCTGAAGCCTACCTAAATCGGGGAGTGATGCGAGCTAGTCAAGGCGATCGCCTCGCAGCCTTAAATGACCTCGACCAAGCAGTGACCTTAAAGCCTGACTATGCCGAAGCTTACTTTAATCGGGGCTTTGTACGGGCTATGACTGGCAATAATAGCGCTGCCGTTGATGACTTCACGACTGCACTGCGCTTGCGCCCTGACTCGGTGGAAACCTACACCAATCGGGGGTTTGCCTTAGTCGCGCTGCAACAACCTCAAGCTGCGATCGCTGATTTTAACCAAGCCCTACAATTGCAACCCAACAACGCTGAAGCCTATAAAGGGCGGGGTGATGCGCGAGCGGCTCTTGGCGACCAAGCAGGGGCAACCGAAGATTACACTCAAGCGCTACAAATCAACCCAGAATACACTGCTGCTTATGAAAGTCGGGCGAGTGCGCGATCGGGAGCAGGTGATCAAACGGGGGCAATCAGCGACTACACTCAAGCGCTGAGCATGAATAGCAGCGACGAAAGTTATGCCAAGCGAGGCCGCAACCGTCAAGCCACCGGAGACATTACAGGCGCGATCGAAGACTATACCCAAGCCATTCGGATCAACCCTGGCAATGCTGATGCTTACTTCGGTCGAGGTTTGTTGAACTTACAGCAAGGCAACCGTCAACAAGCGATCGCTGATATGCAGACTGCTGCCAATTTATATCTCAAATTTGGCAAAGCTGACGGTTATCGTAGTGTCTTAGCGCAGCTCGACCAAGTGCAATAAATCTCGCTAATTCCCTCGCGAAACGTTTAGCAACGCCCCTCTCCAATTGGGGAGGGGTTATTAGCAAAGTCATCATCAGGAGCCATTAAAATCTCATGCAGGTGCTCTAGGCTCAAATGTTGATCGAGCGCAGCCATCAAGGGCAGCAGTAATTCAGCTTTGTGTTCTAGCTCTTCTAGGTATTCCAGCAGTTCCATCGCTGTTTACAGGCTCCACATCTGAATTCTGAATCGAGATCATCTCCAAGACACTTCCTGCTACCAATACTGTCTATTCAGATGATTTTTTCTCATCTTCCATTGTGCAAGCTCAAAATTTTTGGAGAGCGACGCAACTAACAGCTACTTGGTGATTTACTTCCTTGACAGGCTGTCATCTACTGCAGATAATTCTCAGACTTCAAAATCGAAAGGAGTTCAATGACAACTCGCGAGGAGCTTTGGCAGCAATACGGTGCAGGCGAACGAAATTTTCAGGGCTTAGATTTTAGCGAGGCAGATTTGTCAGGTTTATCTTTGATTGAGATTAACTTTGCTGGCGCTAATCTCAGCCGTGCCAATCTTGCAGGTACTAAGTTGATGTTTGCCAATTTAAATGGCACCAATTTAGCGGGTGCTAATCTCAGCCGTGCCAATTTGACAGGGGCCGATATGAACCGAGCCAATTTGCGGCGAGCTAAACCTGTTGGAGCGATTTTGATTGGGGTTGATCTCAAGGATGCTGACCTCGAAGACAGCGATTGTCTGGGAGCTATTTTCAGCGCTGCTACCCTCCAGTCAACCAACTTGAGAGCAGCTAATCTACGAGAGACAGATTTTGTTGGGGCGACTTTAACGGGTGCTTGTTTACGCAGTGCCAATCTCAGTGAAGCCAACTTTCGCGGCGCAATTTTGCGAGATGCCGAGCTGAGTGATGCCAATCTGACCAGTACGATTTTGGCTGGGGCAGATCTGCTAGGTGCCAACCTTCGAGATGTGGTCATGCTTGACAACGTGATCTTCGACTAGCCATGATTTTTGGGCTGAGAAGTTTACACATGGCGGCGATCGCTAGGAGTCTGTATGCACCAGTGGGAATATTGTGAGGTTTTCTACTTTATTAACCGGGTCGGCTCGACGGCAACCCTGAGGCTGCAATTTAATGGGGAGCCTCAACACGATGTCAGTAATGTGATTGTGTTTTTGAATCAATTGGGGCGGCAAGGTTGGGAATTGGTTAGCCATGTGGTCAACCAAGAAGCGATCGCCCAAGATGACTACGGCAAGTTTCAATACACCAGCACCTTCAACACCTTAATTTTTAAGCGACCGCTGGCTAGACCTGCAACCCGCTAAAGTTTTTATGACCGAGGACAGTTCAGCCGCCCACATCATTCGTTATTCGCGAGTGGTGCATTTAAGCCATCTGATTACGCCGCAGATCCCCCAGTGGCCCAACGACCCGCCGATCGAGTTTCAGCAAACGGCTAATTTAGCAACCGAGGGTTATTATCTGCGGCGTGTGGCTTTAGGAGAACATAGCGCTACCCATTTGAATGCCCCTCGTAGCTTCCATGCTGAGGGCGTGAGTGTCGAAGCTTACCCAGCAGAATCTTTAGTGGTACGGGCGATCGCGATTGATGTTCGAGCCCAAGCGACGGGTAACCCCGACTATACGTTAACCGTAGCCGATGTCTTGGCCTGGGAACAGCAGTATGGTTTGGTGCCAGCCGGAAGTATGGTGCTGCTCTACACGGGATGGCAAGCAAAATGGTCAGATGCGATCGCTTTTTTTAACGTTGATGCAGCGGGTGTGGCTCACTTTCCGGGGTTTGGGCTAGACGCAATTAATTTTTTACTCAGCGATCGCCAAATTGCTGGAGTTGGCATTGACACCCACGGCGTTGACCCTGGTTGGGACACTACGTTTGCGATTAATACCCAAGTGCTTGCCCAACAACGCCTCGTGTTAGAGAACCTCACCAATCTTGACCAAATTCCACCCGTCGGGACTACGCTAGTGATTGGCATCTTGAGGTTACAGCACGGTTCTGGATCTCCTGCCGCTGTCTTAGCCTTAGTGCCTTGATGTTGTGAAGATTTGAGCCAAGCCATGACCATTGCCCAACTGTTTGATGGTGCGAATCTGTTCGTTTTGCCGTTTTGGGTGCTGATGATCGCGTTGCCTAACTGGAGCGTGACCCGACGCGTGATGGAATCTTGGATTCCCTTTGTGCTGTTAGCAGGTCTCTACCTTTATTTGCTGTCAGGCACGATTACCGCAGAAGCAGCTCAAGCATTGGCAAACCCTACTTTAGCCGACATTGCCCGATTTTTTGCCGATGAGCGAGCAGCAGCAACCGGTTGGACTCATTTCTTGGTGATGGATTTGTTTGTCGGACGGTGGATTTATTGGGAAGGTCAGCGCACCCAAATTTGGACACGGCACTCGATCGCTCTATGTCTGTTTGCGGGGCCGTTAGGAGTGCTATCCCATGTGCTGACGCTATGGCTTACACGTCTATTCACGCGCTCTCCTGAAACACCTGTTGATCAAGCCACAGAGTCCCCTTCTACGACCGTTTGAGCTTAGCGATCGCCCCCTGCATACTGACGGCGTTGAGCCAAGAGTGCCACCTTTACTCGTTCATACTCTCCGTCTAGCTGATCTAGCAGCTCGGTGATCTGAGGGCTGAATTTGCCAGCTTGAGTCAGGCTTTCGAGTGACTGACAGACTTTAATGAGGGAGATCGCTCCCACCGTAGCACTACTCGATCGGAGATTGTAGGCCGCTTGATAAAGACCCCCACCATCCATTCGGTCAACAGCCTGGTAAATTTCTTGTACCCTCAGCACAGCGTCCTCTAGATAACTATCAATCACATCTAAGAGGAAGTCGGAGGTGTCATCTTCGACTAACTCTTCTAAAGCGGCGATCGCTTGCGGGTCTAAAACTAGCCCAGATGCCGGACAGTTCTGCAAGGCTTTCACTAAAGCTTCTACACGGATGGGTTTGCTGACATAGTCATTCATGCCCGCTGCCTGACAGAGTTCGCGATCGCCCTGCATGGCGTTGGCAGTCATGGCAATAATGTAAGGCCGAGTTTCAGGTGACCACTCTTGGCAGATGCGGCGGGTTGTCGTGAGGCCATCCATTTCTGGCATCTGCACATCCATTAACACCACATCATAAGCTTGTCGCTGCAAGGCTTCTAGCACTTCTAAGCCATTGCCTGCTACATCGGCACGGTAGCCCAACTGCTGGAGCAAATGGAGTGCCACTTTCTGATTGACGACATTATCTTCAGCTAAAAGAATACGGAGAGGATGATGTTGAGCGATCGCACCATCAAATTGCGCTAAATTACTACGCGCTGGTCGCTCAGGGATACAAGGCATCTGCAAAACTTTAGCGAGAACGTCTTGGAATTGAGACTGACGCACAGGCTTACTGAGCAGGCCGATCGCTTCTAAAGGTTGAGCATGGGGTTGTGAAGCATGAAAAGCAGTCAACACAACCAGAGGGAGCGTTTCACACCCAGGCAGTTCGCGAATTGCATCGATCAAAGTCTGCTTAGGCGTGACGTGCAATTGCTGATCAACAACGACGACATCAAATTTGTCTTGCCGCAGCCAATCTAACGCCTGAACCGCAGAACCTGTCGCCTGGGACATCATACCCCAAGACTGTGCTTGCCAGACCAAGCCTTGACGATTGGTTGCATTATCTTCAACAACTAACAGGCGCTTCTGACTGAGCTGAGGACAGCGCTGCTGATCTTGCTGCCATTTAGTTTGGCTGGGCACTTTCACGACCACTGAGAAATAGAAGGTCGAACCCCTTTCAAGTTCGCAATCGACCCAAATTCTACCCCCCATCATTTCGCTGAGCCGTTGACTAATCGCTAAACCCAACCCTGTACCGCCATAGTGCCGACTCACTGAAGAATCAACTTGACTAAAGGGTTGAAACAGTCGGTCTAGGCGATCGCTCGGAATGCCAACCCCAGTGTCGCGAATCGCAAATCGCACGGTATACATTGGCAAGTTGTCAGGGGTGGGTGGTTGGTGAGTCTGTAACTGCCGCGCTGTGACTGAAATTGTGACTTCACCAGCCTCGGTAAACTTCACTGCATTGCCGACCAAATTCACCAAAATCTGTCGGAGGCGACTGGCATCTCCGATCAACAGCATGGGGGTCTCAGGAGCAATGGCATACGCTAGCTCTAGTTTTTTCTCGGCAGCTTTGGGCGCGAGTAAATCGACCACTCCTTCAATGCAAATACCCAGATCAAAGGGTTGCTCTTCTAGATCTAAGCGACCAGACTCAATCTTCGAGAAGTCCAGAATGTCGTTGAGAATCGATAGCAGTGCTTCGCCACTAGTGCGGATAGTTTCGGTAAAGTCGTACTGTTGAGGAGTCAGAGGTGTGTCGAGCAACAGCCCAGTCATGCCAATCACCGCGTTCATGGGGGTACGAATTTCATGGCTCATGGTCGCTAAAAATTCGCTTTTGGCTCGATTGGCTGCTTCTGCTGATTGCCGAGCTTTTTCGAGGGCCAAATTTTGATCGGCTAACCGTCGTCGCTGGCACATCTCTTGCTCTAATAAACGAGCTTGCGCCAGGGCAATGCCAACTTGATCGGCTACTGACTCTAGCAGGCCAACTTCATCAACTGTCCAACGACGATAATGATCGCATTGATGCAGAGTAATCATGCCATTAGGCTCACCTTGATAAGAGGTTCGCACTGACAGCACCGATTTCAAGCCCATAGATTGCCAAATTTCTGCTAGTTGCAGATGAACAACTTGAGTGACGTCAACGATCGCGATCGCTTGATCTTGGCTCAGCACCATTTCTGTGTACGGGTTATCAAGCACAGGCATATTGATGTGAGCCACCGATACGCAGCCAAGTTCTAAATATTCGGCTACGGTGGGGATCTCTGGTGTCGGTTTTGCTGTGTAGGTGCGAATCAGACAGCGATTGGCTTGAAAGGCTTGACCAATCTGCAACGCTGCGGTCTGAAAAATCTGATCGCTATCTAGGCTTTGACGAATCTCTTGGGTAATCTGTTTGAGTAGTACTGCTCGCTGAAATTGATGCTGTAAAGCTAATTCAGCTTGTTGACGCTGCGTGATGTCTCGATAGCAGATCACCGTCCCTACAATGTTGCTACCAACGGTTTGGGGCTTGGCATACCGCTCAAAACTCCGCCCATCTTTGAGCCGGAAAATATCACAGTTTTCTACAGCAGGCTGAGCATAAGACTCTCGAACTCGCGTTAAAAACAGCTCCGGCTCTTGTACCTGCTCTACTACAAACGCGACAAAGCGGCGATCGTCTCGGGATGTCATGATCGATTCGGGCACGCCCCACATCTCAGAAAACTGGCGATTCCAAATCACCATCCGCTCTGCCATGTCAACCGCAACAATGCCTTCAGCGGTAGACTCTAATGTGGCTCTCAACAGCGAAAAAGAGTGCTCTAATTCTTGCTCGGCTTGTTTGCGTCCCGTAATATCAATGCCTGCGCTGATGATATATTCGACAGCATGCTCAGGATCGAGCAAGACAGTATTAGACCAAGCAATCAACCGCCGTTTGTGGTCTTTGGTCACCCAGTAGTTTTCATATTCTTGAACGAGCGCGCCCGTTTGAATCTGTCGAAACACAGCTTGCACCGCTTGCATTTCTTCGGGTGCAATGAACAAGTCCCAAAATGGCTTGCCTCTGACTTCGGCGAATGTATAGCCTGTACTTTGCTCACAGGTACGATTAAACCGAACAATCCGGCCTTGGGTGTCGAGCACTATGACGAGAGTCGCTGCTGTATCCAACACTGCCGACACAAAATCACGTTCTTGCCAGAGCTTCGCTTCGACTTCTTGGCGCTCTTGCACTTCGCGTTTCATCAAGACGTAAAAGATGGCTCCCACTAACACACTGAGAAGCACGCCGCTCGAAAAAACCCAAATGGTTTGTTTTGTGATTGCTTATGCCTGCCGATGTTGTTGGCGTAATAGTTCCTGGGCTTCTTTCTCAATGCTGAGGGTAAGGGTACGGATTCGACGGATTGTTTCTGAGTCAGGTACACTCGACCCCAACGTTGAACTGGGCGAGAGTTGTTGATTTTGGCGGCTATCAGTTGCCTGTTGCAGTTCGGCAAGATACCCCATGATCAGGGTCTCTAAGCGGTTGAGCGATCGCTGCTGTTGTGGCGTTACTTGCGATCGCAGCTCATTGAAGTTAGCAGGTATCAACTCTACTGCATCTTGATACGGCTCTAGCGTTTCAGGCTGGCCTGTGAGGAGATATTGTTGTTGCCCTGCCTCGGCTGCCTCGACTTGCGCAACTGTTTGCTCTAAGGTTTCGATGACTTCATAGGTGTACCCAACCGCTTCAGTGGCTTTTAGCAAGCGGCTACTGCTTCGATGGGCTACCCAAGCGATCGCCAGCAATACCAAGGTCACCAGTCCAAGCCCTAGCGTCAGCTTAAAAGCCAGATGCTGCATCCGACCGGGAGATTTTCGCTCGACTGCTGTTCTGGCTAAGATTGACAGATTGCGCCTTAGCTCTAGTTGAGCGACCACTTGCCGACTCAAAGCATCGAGAGCTTCTAGCTGCGAAGTACTTAACTGACGAGGTACGTAGTCAATGACGCACAAGGTTCCAATCGGATAACCCTCTGGAGTTATCAGCGGAATGCCCGCATAAAAGCGAATATAGGGAGCCGATGTGACAAGCGGATTGTTGGCAAAGCGCTCATCAAGCAACGTATCAGGAACCACGAAAGCTTTGGGCTGAAGCAGGGCATGGGCGCAAAAGGCCACATCACGCGACGTTTCGCAAGCTGTCAAACCAACCTTCGACTTAAACCACTGTCTTTGGGTATCTACCAAACTCACCAGAGCGATCGGGGTTCCACAAATTTGAGCAGCCAGTCGAGTAATATCGTCAAACCCTGCTTCTGGCTCAGTATCAAGAATGTTGTATTGGTGCAGTGCGGCTAGCCGAGCGACTTCATCAACAGGCAGGGGGGCTTTCATCGGCATACCTCAGGGTTAGCCAGCCAGACTATCGCTACGCACCAGCTTTCAGTATCAATAAATAAAGCTAGCTCAGCCAGTGCTAGGTTTAGAGCCAACCAATTCTGTGGAACCGATCGCTCTTGTAAATCAATGGCACTCTCGACAACGTCCAGCATTTCGATCGCTTCCTTAATCACCGACTCCCACTCGCTGCTTACTTCCCTACGAGACAACCATGCATCTGAGCAAAGGTTTGAGCATGTCTACTGGGAGTATTCCCCAAAAATTACGCAGCAGCGGCTCGAAATCCAGATTAACTAGCAATAAAAACTAAAGTTGACTCTATTAAGGTCAAGGTTGTGCAGCCAATTTTTCTGCCTTGAGGCTGACTGCATCTTGGCGACTCTTCCATTGTGCATTGCACGTTGAGAGTTGTGCATCAGCTTTGTCACGCGATGCTCAGCAATCAATCTGTGACGCGCTCAGTTGCTCGCATGTTAAATTGCCAAACGTGCCCCCAACCTGTGTTCAAGGCAGCAGATCTACTATGAAAGCAATAGTGATGCAGCAACCTCTGACGACTCCATCTTCTCAATCACGCTG
>CBIHQL010000040.1:0-14469 GCA_966211855.1 uncultured bacterium | reverse complement strand
CGTCTCCTCAAGGTGCGATCGCTCATGAATTTTGTAGATCTCCTCGGTTTGGTTGCAGCTACCTTCACAACTGCAGCCTTTATACCCCAAGTAGCCAAAACCTGGCGCTCCAAGTCTGCTGCCGATCTCTCACTTGGAATGCTGATTGCCTTTTCCATTGGGCTGTTTCTGTGGATGCTCTATGGCATTTTTATCCAGTCGTGGCCCGTCATTCTTGCCAACGCGATCACCTTGGTCTTGTCATCCATTAACTTGATGTTGAAAATCAAGTACGAATCGTGAAGCTAATTTAATCTCTCATCAGAGTGGTTGACCTTGCTCGATCTTGTTTATAGGCTTGGCAAAAGTCACCCATCTTAGCAAATTTAATTTTTCTCAAAAAAAGTAAGTTATTGCTGAGATACGCTGATCTCGGCCTTGATTGGTCGTATGGAGCCACTGAATTGTATTTAGCAATTGCTTCAAAGCATTCCTTCTAAACTATGGAAGTCACGTTAGAAAAACTCTCATGAACTTGAAACCCTTCACAATCGCCGTTCCACTTCTAATTCTCCTCACCAGTTGCGCTGCCTCTGCATCCAAAACTGCCGAGGAATTTCTCAATGCTGCCCAATCCGGTAACAGTTCCACTGTGCAACAAATGCTGTGCGTGCAGTCCGATGCCAAAACCAATCCCCTGAATGCGGTTAGGGGCTGGAAAATTCTGCAAGAGGACTCAGCCAAGAACCATAAAGTCGTCAGCGCTAGGATTGATTCATCTAATGCAGCAGGCCAGCAAATCACAAAGGATTGGAAGCTAGAGGTCTGGAAAACTGATGATGCGATCGCAAATAACAAACGTGTGTTTGATGAGCTGCGATCGAAGGGGATACAAATTCAAGATACAAGTCCAAATCGGAGCGATTGGAGTCCACGTCGATCTTGCGTTGTGATTGAGGATGAATCATGAGAACTGATGTTTAATCTTCCGATAGTTCACGAAGAATCAGAGAATTTCTAGAGGTGGGATTGATTCAGCTTTTCGCAAGCTCATCGATTGCAATGGGCGCTGGTGACAGGCAGTAACGCTATCAATTAACTTGATGTTGCAAATCAAGTACGAATTATGAACCTAATTTAATTCCTCATCAGAGTGTTTAACCTTGTTTCTATCTTGTGTATAGGCTATGAAGGTCACCCATTCTGGCGAAGTTTATTTCTACCGAAAGAAGTAAGGTGTTATCGGATACCATGAGTCCTTGCTTGACCTTTTGTCTACGTTTGCTTGACTCGATCAATGGTAACGAGGGTGCTCAGTTAGCCGTCCATCAGTCTTAGCTTGTAGACTCTGCCACAGCCTGACTCACCATTTCTTTACCCCGACTCAGAACATTGGCTCTACTTCGGCTCAAACAGGTTCAGCGATGGTTGGAGAAATTGCACGGTCTCCAGCCTAAAATCCTGATTTTTACCTGTGGCGCTTCTCTAATGCCCGTGATGTTTTTGGTGGGGTCAGCTTGGTATGTGGGGCACCAACCGCTAAAAGAGCTAGAAGAAATGCGCTTGAATGACCAAATGTTGGCATTTCAAGGGTATACGGCAGCTAGTGCCAAAGGACTGCAAGATTTGGCGGCGAGTTACGCATTTTGGACGGATCTCTACACCGCTGTTCAGCAAAAAAACCGCGCCTGGATTAAAACCGAGGTTAGTAACCAACTCGTATTTTCTACCGATATTGATGCGGTAAAAGTAGTCAATCAAGCGGGCGAAGTGCTTGGCAGTCAAGGGTTTGAATCTGAACCACCGACAGTGCAAGCGCGCATCAATACTCTGATCAAAAGTGGGAAAGCGGCTCAAGAATTATTACCGACCACCTCAACCCGTCAAGCGAAATCTCAACCAGCTCGACCCCCGGCGCGATCGCCCGAAATCTTGATGTTGTCAGTCGCTCCGGTCTATACCAGTGACGGCAAAGGCACCTCTCCGGGTACGTTGGTGGTGGGGCAGGTGCTCGATCAAGCTTGGCTCAAGAAATTTCTGACATTTTCACAACCCACAACCAAGCTCAAAATCTTCTCGTTGCAAGGCAAACCTGTTGTCTCTAGCACTCAAAATCTGAGTGTTGATGATTGGGAAGCGACTTACTTTAGCACTGAAGTGATTCCCAAAATTCAGCAGGGGCAATCGGTTTATCGCCTAGAGCCAGAATCGGGGTTGAATGCAGTGTATGCGCCGCTGGTTTCTGGAAAACAACCGATCGCGATCGCCAAAATTCAGATTGTTTCGGGTTACTACAGTCAAGCCCTCACTGCTCTCAACCGCTTGCTGTGGGTGGGTTTAGCGGTAGCCACTTTGCTCTCTTTGGCGATCGCCCGCCTACTCGCCCGACAAATTGGGCAACCGATCAAACAACTTGCAGAGCGTAGCAAAACTCTCGCCGCAGGAGATCTCAGCAGCCCCATCCCTGGCTTGCAGGCAGGCGGAGAACTCGGTCAATTGGCGACTGCCTATCAAGAAATGGCAGATTCGCTCAAAACCTTGATCGGTGATTTGGAAGATCGGGTGGCAACTCGTACCCACGAGCTAGAGCTAGCCCGCCAAACCCTCGAAGATCGAGTCCGCGATCGCACCGAAGAAGTGTGGCAAAAACATCAGCAATTGCAGCAAGCTCATGATGAGTTACAACGCTTAAATGCTGAAGTGACAGCCAAAGCTGATCAGTTAAGTCATGCGTTGGGCAATCTGCAAAAAGCTCAAGCTCACTTAATTCAAACCGAAAAAATGTCCAGTTTGGGGCAGTTGGTTGCGGGTGTGGCCCATGAAATCAACAACCCCGTGAATTTCATCTACGGCAATCTACCTTACATTAGCCGCTACATGAGCGATCTCCTGAGTTTGGTCGATCGCTATAGCCAGCTTCAAGCAGAAACTCCCG
Source organism: uncultured bacterium (assembly GCA_966211855.1). GTDB lineage: Bacteria > Cyanobacteriota > Cyanobacteriia > FACHB-46 > FACHB-46 > CBIHQL01. Next base: position 11,555 of record CBIHQL010000040.1, on the reverse strand, counting down.
CGATCGCCGCCTATAAAGAAACGATCGAGTTTGACTTCATCACCACCGACCTACCAAAGATTCTGGCTTCGATGCAAACCGGGGCCGATCGCATTCGACAAATTATTATCTCGCTACGTAACTTCTCGCGGCTCGACGAAGCAGATATGAAGCAAGCCAATCTGCACGAAGGGCTAGATAACACGTTGGTGATTTTGCAACATCGCCTTGCTCACGAAGAAACAGCGGAGCCAGAAATCAAAATTATTAAGCAATACGGCAATTTACCTTCAGTTGAGTGCCATCCTCGGCAACTCAATCAAGTGTTTATGAACATTCTTAGCAATGCGATCGATGCCTTAGAAGCCTCTGAGCAAGCCGAGAAACAAATTGTGATTCAGACTCAACTGAGTCCCAACCGCCAAGTGCGCATTAGCATTCACGATAACGGCCCCGGCATTCCTGCTGAGTTGCAAGACAAGTTGTTTGATCCCTTCTTCACCACCAAACCCGTCGGCAAAGGCACAGGGCTAGGCTTGACCGTTGCCTATCAGATTTTAGAGCAACACCACGGTCATCTTCAGGTGATCTCTCAACCGGGGCAAGGCACCACTATTGTGATCGATTTACCCCCAATTGCTAACGCTCTCCCTCTGGCAGTCTAAGCACCAGGATGCTAAATTTCTCTTTAAAAATAATTTTCACTTAAAAGTGATAAACTTCCGGCATTTCATCAGCAGAGGACATCATGCAAATCCCGCAAGTGATTGAAACTTATGATGATGGAGCGGCTGAATACGAAGCGATTATGCAACGGTATTGGCACGTCGATCGCCAGCCGTTGATTGATTCGCTGCAACTGAGCGCTGGGCAAAGGGTGCTAGACGCAGCCGTGGGGACTGGGTTAAATCTGCCCGCCTACCCTGCCGGAGTATCTGTGACAGGCGTAGATCTTTCGCAAGGTATGCTGCATGAAGCTAAGAAGAAAGCGACTGTGGCTGAGGTCACGCTCCAACTCGCAGACCTCCATCATCTGGAGTTCGCTGATGACAGCTTTGATGCTGCCGCTTCTGGGTTTACGCTTTGTGTAGTGAATAGTCCTGTGCAAGCGCTTCAAGAAATTTTGCGGGTTACAAAGCCAGGAGCCTTGATTGCGATCGTAGATTATTGTAAATCTCGCGATCTGGAAGTGCAAAAATGGCAAGAATTAATTGTTGATGGAGCCTCCAAGCTCGGTTTCCCAACTGGCAAAGTCAAGTGGAATGCCTTGATGGATTATGATTCACTGATCTACCACAGCAATTTACCGATTGAAGTGTTGCAAGACTATCGGATTGAAAGCCCCAATCCGTTTTCTTGCGGGTGTCAGTTATTGCTCAAAAACATCAAATAGGATGCTCAGCCATATTCCTACCCTTCCGGATCCGAGTGTTGCTCCGGATGCTTTTGCGCTACTGCTGCGGGAAGCATTGGCGATCGCGGGTGCTGCCTACATTCCGGTATCCTGGATGAGCCAAGCAGCGGATCTTCAGAGTCGGTTGCAAACTTTCTTTGCCTTAAGTGAGTTAGAGAAGCGATCGCTGGCGCAACAGTTGTCATCTCCTTGGCAGGGTGTGTTTATCGGGCTAGGAGAAGAACAACTGGGGACAACTCAACCTGACTACAAAGAAGTGCTAGATCTGAATTTAGAGCAAGGCACCTATGCACAGTGGGCACGACAACGACAACAGGTGGGTCGAGCAAAGCACCCCGCTCAACCCATAGCTCCTGACTTGCTGAATCACGAGACGATCACCGCCATCGTTCAGTCTCTCTGTCAACTGTTCACAGCGTTTCAAGCGCAAGCCAACCATGTCTTAACAGCGTTAGAAAGGAACTATCAACAGCCACCCGGAAGCTTAGTCAGTCAGCACGGTCAAAACAGTACATTACGCTTGTTGCACTACCCTCCAGCTCCCCATTTAAGCCTGAATTCCATGCGATTGGGTGCCCATCAAGACTACTCTGGCATGACGCTGCTTTGGCAAGATGCAACCGGAGGGCTAGAAATTTTCACGCCAGAGCATGAATGGGTGGCGATCGAGATTCCGACGGGGTATATCGGCGTGATTGCTAGTGAAGTGATGCAACGCTGGAGCGGAGGCACGTTATATGCCGCACCCCATCGCGTTCGGATTGCCGAGTCTCACCAAATCCATCAATCTCGCTACTCGATCGCCTTCTTTTGCGAAACCAATCACGATTGTGTGGTTTATCCGGGAGCGCTGCTTGGTGAAGCCCAGGTAGAAGATAGAGAAGCGATCGCCATCAAGACTTTTTTAAGCCAAAAATATGACCAAATTCTGGCAAACTTGAGCGTTTAGGATGCCGCAACCACCGCGCTAAAGTATGATCTTCGCAGCGTTCCGTATAGCTTGTGGCGATGACGGCTGAGATCGCGACTGATCCTAAACTTTCTCACTCAACCCGATGGCATGGCAGCCTCGACTTAGAGTTTGCTTGGCGGCACGACTCTACACAACTAATTCGCAGTCAAGCTCAAGCTCCGTTTAAAGTGCAGCGTCCGTTTTACCCCGAAGGAGCAGCGGTCTGTCATAGTGTGGTTTTGCACACTGCCGGGGGCATGGTGGGGGGCGATCGCCTTAGCAGCAAAATTCAGCTCCAAGCAGGCACTCAAGCTTTGATCACCACTGCCGCCGCCAGTAAAGTCTATCGCAGTAATGGGTTGACCGCAGCGCAGACGATTGAGATTCAAGTTGGCGATCGCGCTTGCCTAGAGTGGTTGCCCCAAGAAACGATTTTGTTTCAAAATGCCCAATACCAGCAAACCCTGCGAGTCGAGTTAGCCCCCACCGCAACCTGGCTGGGCTGGGAGATCACCCGTTTAGGCCGGAGTGCTAGAGGTGAGCAATTTTTGAGTGGAGAGTGGCGATCGCGCACCGAGGTTTGGCAGCAGGGTCGCCCCTTGTGGATTGATCCGCAACACCTGATTGGCAGTGAAACATTGGTGCAGAGTCCGCATGCTCTCGCTGGAAAGGCTGTGGTTGGTTGTTTTGCCTTAATTGGGCACGCCGTTGAGCCGGAATTGGTCAATCAGGCGCGATCGCTATGGTTAGCTGGTAACTACCCCGGAGAGGCGGGTGTGACACGATTAATGTCGGGCTTGTTGTGTCGGTATCGTGGCCCCGCTTCAAATGCAGCGCGACGCTGGTTTATGCAAGTGTGGCAGTTATGGCGCTCTACCTATTTAGGGCGTGATGCCTGCCCACCCAGAGTTTGGCAACTGTGAAAGGAAACTAACATGCAACTGTCGTCCCAAGAGAAAGACAAATTACTCATTTTTACTGCCGCCCTGCTTGCCGAGCGTCGCAAAAATCGGGGTCTAAAGCTCAACTACCCAGAAGCGGTTGCCTATATTTCTGCCGCTATTTTGGAAGGGGCTAGAGACGGTCGCACAGTTGCCGAGTTGATGAGTTATGGCACGACTCTGCTCACTCGCGATGATGTCATGGAAGGGGTACCTGAAATGATTCACGAAGTCCAAGTCGAAGCCACCTTCCCCGATGGCACCAAGCTAGTCACCGTTCACAATCCTGTGCGTTAACGCGAGAGGAGTTCAACATGATTCCGGGTGAAATTATTCCTGAAGCTGGCGACATTGAACTGAACGCAGGCCGACCCATCTTAAAAGTTAAGGTGGCAAATACTGGCGATCGCCCCATTCAGGTGGGTTCGCACTTTCACTTTTATGAGGTGAACGCTGCCCTGAGTTTCGATCGCGATTCCACACGCGGGATGCGCCTCAATATCCCGGCTGGTACTGCGGTGCGCTTTGAACCCGGTGACCAACGAGAAGTCGAGCTAGTACCATTTGTGGGCAGTCGCCAAGTCTATGGCTTCAACGCCCAGGTCAACGGTTTCCTTGATCCCAACTGATCAGGTTTTTGAGATCTCAATTGCATGGCATTGGTGTGGTGCAGGTATCTTGCCTGCTATTTTCATATTTAGAAGCCAGCTGACAAAACCCTACTCAAGCTTGCACCCGCTACTTTGAGTGCTTTCATGGATTGGATGCCCATTGCTGGCACTCTAAAAAATCGATTTGTGGGTGGTATTTCACCCAGGCTTCTACTGTCGGTTTGTTGCCGATTTTCTGCATCAACTCTTGAGTTTTTCTTTTATCTCCTGCAAGACAGGCAAATTTTGCATAGTTGTTGAAGTACCAAGGATTGGGATAGCGCTGGATGAGATCTTCAAACCCCATGCTCATCTTCTCCCATTGCACAGGCATCTCCGATCGAGGAGGTGTTGGGCTGGATGGTTGAAATTTCAGTTCACCATTGCTGATAAAAGCTGTCCAGAAAACCTGGGCATACAGGCTTTGGCCTTCACACTGACTCGTAATCCGAGCGGCATCTTGGGCGAACTGTTCGGCTTCGATCGCGCTACCATGCCACTTGGGAAGTAGGTACGCAAAAACTGCATGGTAGGTATCGTGGTAGTAAGCCTCTTTAGCAAGTGCTTCTTGTAATAAAGCTCTCACGACTCGCTTACTCCACCCTTGATCTTTAGCGATCGTTAGCATGTTGGCATACCAGTTTGGATCGACGCTGGCAATTTCACTGTTTTCTTCTAAAACAGCTCTCGCTAATTTAATGTTTTGGCGGAAGGGTCGCCATGCTGTTAGAGGCACCTCGCCTGAAAACTTATTTCCTCTAAAATGCCAAGCTCGATCGATGAGGAAATTACTATAGGCAATATAAGGAGCCGGAGAGTCAGGATATGCCTTGATCCATGCAAGCATCTTGGCCTCAGCCCCGCTCCAAGTCTTTTCATCTTTTTCATCACGCAGTAATTCGCGATCTAGAATCCCAGCATAAAAGTACTTTAAGTTCCATCGCCCCCCTGGTGTTCTGCTAGTCCTACTTTGATAGATCCTGTATTGCCGTTCTAACTCTGAAAAGTTACTTGATGAAAAGGCGATCGCAGACTGAGAGAGAATAGAGTTCCGAGCCTCCATTTCCGCTGAGCCAGCGTTTTGAGGCTGAACACAAGCCATAGTAGAGGCGGGTATATCTGAAGCGACGTGTATTGGCTTAGATGCTAGGCATCCAGTCAACGAAAGCGCTAGCAGCAGAAAAAGCGTAGTTTTCATCTTAAGTAGAAGCTGTCATCTGAGTTGCATCTCAGACTAGGGCTTCTGATTGGGGATGCCAAGTCGAGGCAGTAAACTGAAATATTTCTTGCAGTGCAATTATTTCCTTGATGGAATTTAATAGTCGCTATCTGCCACACAGATTCCCTGACACTTGATGCCATTGGTTGCCGTCCTCAGGCAGTGGGGACAGAGAATTTTCTCAGAGTTTGATCCCGAATGATCTTCACGGCCCGCATCTATCGGCGGCAGATTATCTTTCTCTGGGGGTTTCTGAGTCATCAGGGTCGAAATTGAAATCTTCAGGATCTTCGGGTTGGGGGCGCAGAGCTTCGCGACCGAGCATAAAAAACCCTGCTACACCTAAGCCAATAAACAGCGTGTAGGGATACCAAAAGTGGCTCATAGACTCGGCTAAGCCAAATTCGGCATAGAACCACTTGATATAAGCCCACAGCCCGAATAAAGTGAAGGCGCTAGCTCCAACAAACCCTAGACCGACGCGAATTCGAGCGGGGCGTAATTCCTCGGTCGTAATGGGGGCGAATAGTCCCCGTTTGGGTGTCAGAGCAGGCTCAGCAACAGGGGTAGGCGATCGCTCAGTGACCAACTCTACAGGTTTTTGCAAGCGAGGCGATCGCTCTAACGGGGGCAGCAGATCAAGGGTTTGCGGTACAGGTGGCTCGGCAAACTCTAGATTTTCTGGCTTTTGGGATGAGCGGGCTTCTGGCTCCGGTTGCATGGCTACGACTCCCTGATCAGCAGCGATCGCAAACTGCAATTGCCTATATGGTAAGTCAGCCCATCCCTATTCTTAAAATCCTTCTAAGATTCGGCTTGTAATTCGCTCAGCCTCGCCAGCACCTCAGTACTATGAATCGCTGGATTTACCCCAGTGAAGCGTTCTCGCAAGACTCCATTAGGGTCAACAATAAACGTGTGCCTTGCTGATAAGAAACCCAGCCAAGAGCCGTAGACTTTACTGACCTCGCCGTTTGTATCAGCAAGCAGAGGAAACTTTAAGCCCTCAGAATCGCAGAATTCGGCGTGAGAATCGACTGTATCAGCGCTTACACCCAGAATTTGAGTATTCTTGGCTGTGTATTTTGGTAAATCTTGCTGAAACCGCCGCGCTTCTAAGGTGCAACCTGAGGTGAAATCTTTTGGGTAGAAGTAAAGCACGAGCCAGTGACCCCGATAGTCTGCGAGGGACACCGTACCGTTACCCGTATTGGTTGGCAGAGTAAACTCAGGCGCAGGGCGATTAAGGTCAGGCAGACGACCCCCAAGCGCGTGAGCCGCCGGAACCAGATTAAAAACTGCAAATAAAGCGAGACAGTAGGCAAATAAAGCGCCGAGCAGGGTACGGCGAGAAATCATAAAATTCAAACTCAAAGGTTCTCTTAATACAAGTTTACATTCTTTCTCAGTTTGTAAGGAAAGGCTGGGTTTCGTCAAGGGCGATCGCAGCATCTCTTAGCCCTATAAAAAAGGTGCCCACAATTGGACACCTTGTTGTTTCTTAATTCAAAGATTCTTATACGGCGCGATCGCGAGGGGGTTGGTAATACACCTTGCTACCGTGATCGGGCACAAAATGGCAGAGCAGGTAGGAGTTGATAAACGATCGCCAAATGGGTTCTTCTGATTTGCGATAGTAATCACCTAAAACGGGTTTAATTGCTTCGGTAGCTGCTTTTAGGTGGTAGTGCGGCATGTTGGAGAAAATGTGGTGCGCCACATGGGTACCGATGTTGTGATGGATCGGGTCAACAAAGCCGTAGCTGCGGTCGATCGTAGACAGCGCTCCTTTGAGGAAATACCAATCATCGCCACGATACCAAGGGATGTCAGGCTCGGTGTGGTGCAAGAAGGTCACCACATCTAACCACATGACAAACACAACATAGGGGCCGACGTAGTACTTGAGCAAGAACAAGCCACCATATTGGTAAGCCAGCCAACCCAAGAAGCCGATCATCCCAGTCCAAAGCAGGGTACTGGTCAAGACATCCCATTTCTCAGACGGACGAAACAGCGGGCTACTGGGCGAGAAGTGCGACCCTTGCTTGCCGGGAGAGCGCTTAAACAAATACAGCGGATAAACAAAGGGCACGAGATAGAACCGAGCCAGCTTTTCGTACCAAGTCATTTGGTCATACTTGCTTTCGGTAACGGGATACCAACTTTCGTCAGTGTCAATATTGCCCGTGTTGGAGTGGTGGGTGCGGTGACTGATTCGCCAGCCGTGATAGGGCACCAAAATCGGGGTATGAGAGAGATGCCCAATCAAGTTATTCAGCCACTTGTGCTTAGAAAACGAACCGTGACCGCAGTCATGACCGACAACAAACAAAGCCCAGAACATCGTGCCTAGAGCCGCCCAGAAGATGGGCCAAACCAGCCAAGAGTCGATCGCAGCGGCAGCGGTATATAGAAGAGTAATAATGCCAAGGTCGAGAAAGAAATAAGCCAGCGATCGCCCCGTTGAGGGTTCAAAGCAATAGTCTGGAATTGCCGATCTAACATCTTGCAGCGTAAACGGTAAGTCGGTGCGCTTAGCCGACGAGGGTGCGGGCTGAGCCGTATTCAATTGATCGAGTTGAGATTGCACGTACGTTCCAGATATAACCGGACTTTAGACAACGGGCTTTATTCTACAGTGATGCGGCAAATACAATCAAAGCGAGAATTCACGCAGCTTGCTTGTAGCCAGAGAGATGAGTGCCTCTAAACTACAGAAATGTATGTAGCCTGGGTAACCGGAGATTGAGATGGATCAGTTAGAGCGTTTGCTGAGAATGGCTGAAGATGAACTCACCGAATACAGCACCAATGCCCGCAAAATTGAGAAGCTGCGGCGCAAAATTGGTTTATCGGTGCCGATCGCAGAACAACGCCGCGTTAAAGAAGCACTATCCGCCGAAGTTCAGCCGACCGGATTACGCAAATTGGTAGCCGAACAACGACAAACCGTTGCCTTGCCCTTTTGGGGAATTGCTGGTTTAGGGATTTTAGATGGTATCTCTCTTGCACAACCCTTGGGCTGGGTGGCAGCAGTGGCTGGGACGGCGATCGCGATTGCTGTACAAAAGTGGGGTTGGCAACTGCAAGCCAAGTGGCTGTTGTTCCAAACCCTCGAAGAAATTGAAGCCGCGATCGCTCCCTCTACACCATCGACACCTAAGTAAAACCTTAGTGAGCCAGGGGTCTGCTGACTTGGCTGAGTTTCTCCACTTCATCAGCGCTCAAGCTCCAGCCTAAGGCTCCGGCATTGTCTTGGGCTTGTTTGGCGTTCTTAGCACCCGGAATGGGAATCACGCCGCCTTGGGCAATCAACCAGTTGAGCGCAACTTGGGCAGGGGTGCGGTTATACTGTGCCCCTAACTCTTTGAGCAGGTTGATCAACGGAGAAATCTTTGCCAGGGAATCGCGGTTAAAATCCGGTTTCCATTGCCGAGCGCCACTCGGTTGTTGGTAATTCTCAGCCGTATACTTACCCGTCAACAAACCTTGAGCTAGGGGACTGTAGGCCAAAATCACCACCCCCAATTCTCTCGCAGCGTCTAGAATGCCATCAGTTTCAATATTGCGGGCGAGCAGGGAGTAGCGAACTTGGTTCACCGCTAATGGCACGCCGCGATCGCTGAGGATTTTGTGGGCTTCTCGGAGTTGCGCCGCCGAATAATTGCTGACCCCGATCGCTTGGATGCGGCCTTTTTGATATTCATCCGCCAAGGTATTCATGAGGGTGCTTTGGCTCATGAAAAAGGTAAAAGGCCAGTGAACTTGGTACAACGCCACGCGATCGCATTGCAGCCGTTCTAAGCTAGCGGTAAGGGCATCAGACACCGATTGTCCGCTCAGTCGCCAAGGGGCAGGCCCATATTTGGTGGCGATTTGCACAGGCTGTTGGGTTTGTTTCATAAACCGACCCAAGAGTTTTTCTGATTCGCCAAAGCCATACACTTCAGCCGTATCAAAGAAGGTGATACCTGCGTCTACGGCTGTCTGGAACGCACTTTCTACTTGGTCTGCGCCATAGTGTTCGCCATAGTTCCAAAACAGCTTATCTCCCCATGCCCAAGTACCAATCCCTAAAGCAGGGACAACAGGCCCGTTAGAACCGAGTGTGATCGTTTGCATGAAAAACACCGCTTATTTTTTACTTTTCTTCATGCTTTGAGTGTAGCGCTTGCTTAAATTGCCAGATCTAGAAGGGCAGAGGCTTTCAGGCTAATTTACTAGTGCTAATTCTGTCTCTAGGGGGTTGCTAGGTACAGAGCGATCGCATCTTGACTTAGATCTTCACCCTCTGCAGCAGTTAGAGACTTTATCGTTAGGAAATGCGCTTTTAATATTTGCCGTATTAGCTTGGGATATCGATATGGAAACGGGGGATTTCTCCAACGAAAACATAGAACTACCAGCCAATTCAAACCAAGTCTCACAGCTTAACCTGTTGACGATGTTCCGGCTGGGGCTATTTCAAATGGGCTTAGGCATTATGTCTCTGCTCACCTTGGGCGTGCTCAACCGCATCATGATTGATGAGTTGGCAGTGCCCGCTTTGGTGACGGCTGGGGCGATCGCAATGCATCAGTTTATGGCTCCGGCACGGGTTTGGTTTGGGCAGATGTCGGATGCCAAGCCCTTTCTCGGTCACCACCGCACGGGGTATGTTTGGGTTGGAGCGGCTTTATTTGCGATCGCCTCATTTTTGGCAGTGCAGGTGATGTGGCAGTTGGGCAACAGCTTGCAAACGGTCGGTTGGAGTTTCGCTACCTATGGCTGGGTCGGCTTGCTGGCGTTTGTTTTTGCGCTGTACGGTTTGGCGCTCAGTGCCAGTTCTACCCCATTCGCTGCCTTGCTGGTGGATGTCTCAGACGAAAACAACCGCTCGAAACTCGTCGGCATTGTCTGGTCGATGCTAATGGTCGGGATCGTGATTGGTGCGATCGTGATCAGCATTGTGCTCAAGCCACTGGCGATCGATGCCCCCCTAGCAACAGTACAAGCGTCGATTAATCGAGTTTTTCTGATTATCCCAGCGGCAGTGTTTGGATTAGCCTTACTATCCACCGTGGGGGTTGAGAAGAAATATTCTTGTTATGCCTCTCGCTCTAGCTTGAGCGATCGCGAAGACAGCATTACCTTAGGTCGCGCCATCAAAATTCTCACGGCTAACCGCCAAACTGGGTTGTTCTTCACCTTCTTGTTGGTGATGACGATTAGTTTGTTTATGCAAGAACCCGTGCTAGAGCCATACGGGGCACAAGTATTTGGGATGCAAATCTCTGAAACTACCAAGCTGAACGCATTCTGGGGCATGGGTACGTTGATTGGCATCAGTTCGACTGGCTTTTTGGTGGTGCCGCGTCTGGGCAAGCAAAGAACAACTCGCTGGGGCTGCTTGTTGGTAGCGTTGAGCGTAATTTTGATTATCTTGGCGGGCTTTAGTCAAAATGCCAAATTGCTCCAAGGCGTGCTGTTTGTTTTTGGCCTCGCCTCTGGAATTACGACTACGGGCGCGATTAGCCTAATGCTTGACCTCACAGCAGCAGAAACGGCAGGTACGTTTATTGGTGCTTGGGGCTTGTCACAGGCGATGGCACGAGCTTTGGCAACGGTAACAGGTGGGGCGGTGCTCGACGTTGGCAAGGCGTTGTTTAGCAATTTGGTGCTGGCTTACGGCTTAGTATTTATGCTGCAATCGTTAGGGATGCTGCTGGCGGTGTGGTTTTTAAGCCGGGTGAATGTCCGAGAGTTCCGCACGAATGCCAAGCAAGCGATCGCCACAATTTTAGAAGGTGAACTTGACTGATGACTGATTTCTGGAAGACGGTGCTCGATTTTGCCACTACGATCACTGCTCAGGTCGGTGAGCAACTACTGGCAGATTTTGGGCAGGCTCAAGCGGTCGAAAAATCGGATGGCAGTTTGGTCACGCAATCGGATAAGTGGGCGGATCAGGTGTTACGGGAGGCGATCGCTGAAGCTTTTCCTGACCACGGAGTTTTGAGTGAAGAGGTGGAGCACATTTTTCCAGAGACAGACTGGTGCTGGATTATTGACCCGGTGGATGGCACGACTAATTTTGCGCGGGGGGTTCCGCTGTGGGCAGTGTCGCTGGGGTTGCTATATCGGGGTACGCCGGTGTTTGGTTATGTTTATTTACCAACGCTGCGCCAATCATTTCACGGGTTTTATTACGGTGAGTCTGGGTTAACGGGGCCAACGGGAGCGTTTCTCAATGGTCAACCAATTCACGCCAGTGCCGATCAGCCTTCTGGTAATCACTTTTTTAGTCTCTGTGCCCGCAGTACGAAGGTGCTCCAAAAGCCGTTTCCTTGCAAGATTCGGATGCTGGGGGTGGCGACGTACAATCTGCTGACGGTGGCGATCGGTTCAACGTTGGGTG